>CAWUOF010000135.1:0-9227 GCA_963923765.1 uncultured bacterium
GGGCTCGGAGATGTGTATAAGAGACAGATAGATAATAGAAATAATGCCGCCACAATAAAAAAAGCAGGTTAAAGCATCTCTACTACATATACCAAAAAGTTTGGATTAAAATCGGAGTTATCTAAGTTGTTATTAAATTCTTACTTTGATATGAATACCATTACTTCTCTGAAAGATATTAATGCGGCAGTTATTAATATTAGTGGCAAACAAAGAATGCTTTGCCAGCGTATAGCTTTATTATCTCTCAGATTAGTTACTAATAAAGATAAAAATAAACGCAATCAACTGCGGCAAGAGTTATTAGCAACAATAACCCAGATGGAAAAATCCCATAATGGGTTAATTTATGGCGATCGCACTTTAAATTTACCAGGTAAAATATCACCTAATTTGGAAGCTATTTATTTCCATCCACCTATAGAATTAGATAAACAATTACGGAATTATCTAGCAGCAGGGAAAAATTTAGTAGCAACAGCAGATGAAAAATTAAGCCAAGATAATCCTGATTTAGAAACTATTATTATCGCTAGTGAGGGAGAATTACTCACAGCTTTAGATGCCATTGTAACCCAATATCAAAAAGAAAGCGATCAAGAAGAAATAGCGATCGCCCAACATCAAGCTTTACTATATCAGCAAAGTTGTGCTAATGCTGCGGCAGCCTACAATCAATCCCAACATTTAGAAAAAGTTGTACAAGAATTAAAAGATACCCAGGAACAACTAATTCAAACTGAAAAATTATCTAGTCTCGGTTTAATGTTAGCAGGTTTAGCCCATGAAATTAATAATCCTGTTAACTTTATTTATGGTAATATTGCCCATATAAACGCTTATATTACAGATTTACTAGAATTAATTAACCTTTATCAAGAATTTTATCCTCATCCCGATTCTGTTATTAATAATCATATTGAAACCATAGAATTAGATTTTATTTTAGAAGATTTGCCTAAATTATTATCTTCGATGAAAATCGGGGCGGAACATTTGCGAGAAGTAGTAATATCTCTAAAAAACTTTTCGCGAACCGAAGAAAATACTATGAATTTGACCGATATTCATGGGGGTATAGATAGCATCTTATTAATTTTACAACATCGACTCAAATCTGTAGCAGAAAAACCAGAAATTATTATAATTAAAGAATATTGTAGAGATTTACCCCTAGTGGAATGTTATAGTGGGTTATTAAATCAAGTAATAATGAATATAATTGTTAATGCGATCGAGGTATTAGAAGAAACTACAAAACCAACTATAAAACCAACTATTCGTATTAGTACAGAAATATTACCAAAAAACAACGCGATCGCCATTAGAATATATGACAACGGCCCTGGCATAGCAGAAAATATCAAAAGTAAATTATTTGATCCATTTTTTACCACCAAACCGGTAGGCAAAGGAACAGGATTAGGTTTATCAATTAGTTATCAAATTATCGTAGAAAAACATAAAGGTTCCCTGCGTTGTATTTCGGAAATTGACAAAGGAACAGAGTTTTTAATGCAAATACCAATTCGGCAAAATATACCAATTTCAGAAACAGTTTGTAACATTTCCCAAGGTAAAGTTAATCAACAGTTAGCTTGTGGGTAAATAATGGCAAAAACCCAATAATTATCTATTGTAATTAGATTTTTTAAATTTTGCCCCAATTTATAAAAAAATCCAGTAAAAATCCCCACTTCCAGGCGATGGGGTAAAATCGGACAGCAAAAAAACTTTACACAAGATTTAATAAATATAGATAAACTAAGAATAAGAAAAAATACTTTGGGAAAATATTATGCAAAACGGATGGCGAATAGGTTCTATATTTGGGATACCTTTATTTTTAGATCCCTCTTGGTTTTTCATTTTAGCCTTATTTACCATTGCCAATAGCTTTGATTGGCAGAGGGAATATCCAGCATGGGGAACAGCCCTAACATGGACAATGGGCTTATTAATCTCTCTACTATTATTTGCCTCCGTATTATTGCACGAATTAGGTCATAGTTTAACAGCACGCAGTCAAGGCATCAAGGTAAATTCCATTACTTTATTTTTATTTGGGGGTATTGCTTCCATTGACAAAGAATCCAAAACACCATTAGAAGCATTACAAGTAGCGATCGCTGGTCCTTTAGTAAGTTTAATATTATTTTTCCTATTAAGTTTACTAAATACTAATATTACCTTACCAGCACCTGTTAGCATTCTCCTCGAAGATCTAGCATATCTTAACTTTGTCTTAGCCATGTTTAATTTAATTCCTGGCTTACCCTTAGATGGTGGACAAGTTGTAAAAGCAATAGTTTGGAAAATTACCGGAAATCGTTTTAAAGGAGTGCATTGGGCTGCGAAATCAGGACAAATTTTAGGGTGGGCAGCAATAATTTTAGGAGTAACAGCAGCCTTATTTGGTGGCGTTGATGGGGGTTTTTGGATAGCATTACTGGGCTGGTTTGGTGTTCGTAATGCTAGTAACTATGATAGTATTACTTCTTTACAAGAATCTTTGTTAAAAATTGTAGCTGCCGATGCAATGACACGGGAATTTCGGGTAATAGATGCTAATTTAACAGTCCGAGAATTTGCCGATAATTATTTATTAGAAACTAATCATTTTCCGGTGTATTTTGCTGCATCAGATGGTCGTTATCGGGGTATGGTTTCTATTGAAGATTTACATTTAGTAGAGAGGAGTCTCTGGGAAAATACAAGTCTGGAAAATATTCTACACCCTCTATCAGAAATAATTACAGTCCAGGAAAATACTATGCTAGTGGAAGTGATTAACACCCTAGAAAATCATCAGCTATTTAGAATTACGGTATTATCTCCCGCCGGAACTGTTGCTGGTATTATAGATAAAGGTGATATTGTTCGGACTGTGTTGCAAAAATTAAATATGCCGATGTCAGAGGAAATGATTAAGCGGATTAAAGAAGATGGTGATTATCCACCTGGGTTGCAATTAAGCGCGATCGCCAAATCAACTATTGAATAAATAAATTAGATTATCATACATAAGCGATCGAGGGAATTAATTACCACCTAACTAACAACGCGCGATCGAATGACTTGCCATTCGGTTTCTGATAAAGGTTGGGAAACTAATTTAATACCAAACCACTCGATCGCGGCTGCACACAAATTTTCTATAATAATTGGCAGTAGAGTATTTTTATCTGCCAATAAAGGTAATTTAACTGTTGGTTGCACTTCCCCAAACACCTCCTCAAATAATTTTACATCAGGATATAAACGCATCGAACCATGTTGTAAAATAGCATTACCTCGTCGTAACTGGGCACTACCAATAAATTTAGCCCCATCACCTGATACTAAATCTGCACCAGTAGCCGTAGCAAAACAATTAGCATTATTAATATAATTTCTACCAGCTAAACCATAATGTAATTCTAAACCTAAACGTTTCCACCCTTGAATTAAAAACTCGCAAATATTTTGATAATCTTGTAGGCGATCGCCTTTTAAACCCGAAATTATCACAGCATAAGTTAAATCTCCCTGATGTAAAACCGCCCTACCGCCCGTTGGTCGCCTAACTATATCTATAGGTTGATTTTGCCAAGATAAACCTTGCCAAAATTCCGGCCATTTATGTTGATTATAACCTAAAGAAATTGCCACAGGCCACCATGTATAAAATCGTAAAGTAGGCGGCTGTAAGCCCAGGATATGTTGTTCTAATAACCATTCATCAATAGCCATTTGCACTACTCCAGAGGCTTCTAAACATGGAATAAAACGCCAGGAATCAGCCCAGGAAATAGGATTAATTTTATAGTTGTTTGGTAAATATTTACTGTTATATAAATTCTGATTATTACTGGTCATGGATTATTTATAATTATTTTTTATAATACTTTGTGTTTCCATTCTACAATTATTTTAAGTTAGTTTTACCCCAAAGTTTTATTCCTAGCAAATATATTTTGTAAAATTAGGGTGCATTTCAAAATAGTAAAAACCTGTTGTTGCGATGCAAGCGCCCAAGTAAAATATGACTCAAAATCATAGATATTTATATATTCAAAACATTGTTTTTTACTAATATGATATGCACTCTGGAAATAGATTAGAGAATATTAGCTAATATCCATATTCTGCTTGGAGAATATCATCATTATTATCTGCGATTGTTGCAACAATAGTGATAATTCTGGAAATTTCACTAGGATTAATATCTGCTACAGTACGACTAGAAACCACAACTACTTGATTATCAACAATAGCAAAACGAGATTCAAAAGTTGCCGACCAATTCATTATCAATAATTTTTGCATTAATTCAGCTTCATTTTTAGCTGGTAATTGGAGGACTTTTGACCAAACAGTTAAAGTATCATTATCAGTTTGACCAGTAAGCTGTATAAATACCTCAACACTACCATAGTTAAATTTCCAAACATTACCTGTTTCATCTTGCCCTACCATAAATTTTTGGTTTTGGGCCAAACTTGCCAAGACTGTTTCTATTTCCTCTACTAAATTAATAGGTGTTCCAGATGCCAGTAATTGATCTGTGGTTAAATTATCTGTGGTAATATCTTGAGAAATATCTTCAGGACAAATATCTTCGCGATCGAGGTCATTAGCAGTCATAGAAATTTTTGATTACCTTTTCGAGACTATATCTAATGAGATTATCACGTAATCATAGATTTTTTAACTTTTAACAGCTTATTATAACAAATTTTATATTCTGCTTTGGTACGGTTTAAAAATTAAGCGATAATACTCAAAATATTTAATTTTATAGGAATTAAAATAAGAAAAAGCGAGCAAAATGCCCGCTTATAATTTCAATTATAATTACAAAAAAAACCACAAAAAACTATTACTACTCAACCGTTACCGACTTAGCTAAATTCCTGGGTTGATCTACATCTAAACCCTTGCGAGCAGCAATATGATAAGCTAATAATTGCAAAGGAATCAAAGTTAAAACAGGTGATAGCAACTCATCTACATCTGGCACAGATAATATATGCTCAAATAAATCACCAGTATTCGATGCCCCCACAGATGTTACTGCTATTAAACGAGCATCTCGCGCCTTAGCTTCTTGGGCATTAGAGATAACTTTTTCATAAACACTACCAGGCATATTGATAGTTACTACTGGTACCTTAGAATCTAACAGAGCAATCGGCCCATGTTTCATTTCACCGGCTGGATAACCTTCGGCATGAATATAACTAATTTCCTTTAGTTTTAATGCACCTTCCAAGGCGATCGGAAAATTAATACCACGTCCGATAAAAATGAAATCCTTAGTATCTGCCAAATCGGGAGCTAAATTTTCAATATAACGCTCTTGAGTTTCTAAAGTTTGTTCAATTTGTTCTGGCAATTTTCGCAAAGCAGCAATCATTTTTTCAAGCTGTTTTCCTGACAGAGTTTGACGTCGATAAGCCAAATCAAGAGTCAAACAATAAAAAGCAATTAGCTGGGCAATAAAAGATTTAGTAGCGGCAACTCCTATTTCTATACCTGCATAAGTATTAATAATTTGTGGTACTAAACGGGCTAAAGAACTATCAGGACGATTCGTAATTCCTAGTAAACGAGGCTGATATTTTTCTTCCTGATTATTTCGGCGTTGTTGTTCCATTGCTAAGGCTGCTAAAGTATCAGCAGTTTCCCCGGATTGACTAATACCAATAGTAAGAGTATTTTCCATCATTGGTGGAGGGGAATAGCGATATTCTGAAGCATAATCTACAGTGGTGGGAATACCAGCTATTTGTTCTAATAAATGTTTACCAATTAAACCAGCGTGCCAACTGGTACCACAAGCAACTATTTCGATGTGGGATAAATCTTTATAGAATTTTTCTGGTAAATTTAATGTCACAGGCGATCGCTGACAATCAGCAGTCCAACTACTATCTAAATAGGCTTCTAAACCAGCCCTGACTACCCCTGGCTCCTCATAAATTTCTTTAAGCATAAAATGCTTAAAGCCTTGTTTTTCCACTAAAATCGGACTCCAACCTAATAAACGTGGAGCTTTTTTGAGGCGTTTACCAGATAAATCGTACACTTCAACACCCAAAGGAGTTAACCGTGCCATTTCCCCATTTTCTAATGGTAAAACTGCACGAGTATAGGGTACTAAAGCGGGTGTATCGGAGGCACAGAAAAATTCACCTTGACCAAAACCAATTACTAGGGGAGCTTGTTGTCTAACTACGATGATTTCATCGGGATAATCAGCACAAATAGCAGCGATCGCATAAGCGCCTTCTAAATCATTTACTGCCAACCTTACCGCATCTAAAAAAGAAGTATCTGGTTTAGCTAAATATTCAGAAATTAAGTGAGGAATTACTTCTGTGTCAGTTTCCGATCGAAATTCATTACCAAGATTTTTTAAATCTTCCCTTAATTCTCGATAATTTTCAACTATACCATTCTGTACTACTGCCACGCGCATATTAGTATCTAAATGGGGATGGGCGTTATGTTCTTCTGGTTTACCATGAGTAGCCCAACGAGTGTGTCCAATCCCAATTTGAGAGAAATTTGGTACAGCTTCAACTTTTTCTCGCAGATTGTATAACTTGCCTTTTGCTCGTACACAGTTAAGTTCACCTTCCCAAATTGTAGCTAAACCTGCTGAATCATAACCTCGGTATTCTAACTTTTCTAAACCAGATAGCAAAATTTCAATTGCAGTTTGAGTACCAATATATCCAACGATTCCGCACATATTAATTACAACTCCTAACTATGTAATTTGGTATTAAACCCGCATAATGAATTATCAATATAGATTAAAAGCGGGTATTTCTGAGTCCAATAAAAAAAATTTAAATTTTCTGAAAAATTTAGAAAAAATCTAAGCGCGATCGATTTATTTAAAATTCTATTATCCCCAACCGTTATATGATTGATATCTATCCCAGCTTACTATCGGCTGTTACGGAAAAATGACCTCCCCATATTATTGCTATTTTTGGATAATTTTTGTCCTAAATAACTAGGCAAAATTAAATAAATATTAACTTAATTTGTATGTAATAGGGACTAATTAGCCCTAAATACCTCATTTGCGGGACATAATTTTTTCCTGGTAACTATACATTATTTATCCCTACATATTTAGTATTGATATATAAATACATATAACCGAGGTTTCTTAATACATATTTCGTATTTCACATAAAAAAGGAGAAGCAATTTAATTGCTTCCCCCGATAAATTTAAAGCTAGGGATAAGTGCATTTAGGCGCGAGCGTTGGTGGACCTAGTACGCTAGACCCATACTGCGAGTAGTTTCTGCTCCCAGATAAACTCGGATGCTCAAGAAGTCTGTAGGACAGGCAGTTTCACACCGCTTGCAACCTACACAATCTTCTGTGCGAGGAGAAGATGCTACCTGGGCTGCCTTGCAGCCATCCCAGGGAACCATTTCTAAAACGTCCAGAGGACAAGCGCGGACGCATTGCGTACAGCCAATGCAGGTATCGTAGATTTTAACGGTATGAGACATGGAATAAAGGCTCCAAAAGAGTGTTTTATACCACTGGAAAGGAATATCAAAGCTTAGTTTACCTTAGCTCTTTCATTTACTTATCCAAAAGGTAACAGAACTTAAAAATTCTCAACGTATTACCTAATGGCATTTGGGAGTCAACAGGTTAAAACCTTTTAGGGATAAGGAATTTAGCTAAAAATTCTCTTGTTGCTGGTGTTCTCAGAAATTATTAAATCGGGGACAAATTTAAAGAAATGGGTCTTTTTTGCCCTTGTATAAATGAAAAATTATGGTTTAGCTCAAAAACTTCTAATAAAAATTGGTTAATTAAGGGCCTAGTTAGATAGTGGGCTAAATAACGATCGCCACTTAGGGCCTGTGGTTAACCTCTGTCCAATCAATCCCAACAGCTATGCCCCATTATCTCTGTGTAACCCCTGAAGAACTATATTTTATATATTGAATTTTTTGCGAACGCAGTGAATATTAATTCTGCCGTACAACGGCTTTACGATACCTATCCTTTTCCGCCAGAACCTTTGTTAGATGAACCGCCTCCGGGATATAACTGGCGCTGGAACTGGCAAGCTGCCTACAATTTTTGCACAGGTAGGAAGCCCAAAAATTTAGATATTCGCATTTTAGATGCTGGTTGTGGGACTGGTGTGGGTACTGAGTATCTGGTACACCTTAACCCCCAAGTTCAAGTAACAGCTATAGATTTAAGTGCGGGTGCTTTGCAAGTAGCTAAAGAGCGCTGTCGTCGATCGCAAGCCGATCGCGTCGAGTTTCATCACCTTAGTTTATATGATGTGCAGAAACTTTCCGGGGAATTTGATTTAATTAACTCTGTTGGTGTCTTGCACCACCTAGAAGATCCGATTCGGGGTATTCAAGCTTTAGCCTGTAAATTAGCCCCAGGCGGTTTGATGCATATTTTTGTCTATGGTGAATTGGGACGCTGGGAAATCCAACTCATGCAAAAGGCGATCGCCCTGCTCCAAGGCCACAAACGCGGCGATTATCAAGATGGTGTTAACATCGGTAGAAAAATATTTAGTTCATTACCAGAAAATAACCGTATTGTCAAGAGGGAAAAAGAACGTTGGTCATTAGAAAATCAACGGGATGCCAATTTTGCCGATATGTATGTCCATCCCCAGGAGATTGACTATAATATAGATACATTGTTTGAACTAATCGATGCTTCGGGTTTAGAATTTATTGGTTTTTCTAATCCTAATTTCTGGCAATTAGAACGATTATTAAAAGACCCAGAATTAATGGAACGGGCAGAAAAATTAAGCGATCGAGAACGTTATCGCTTAATAGAACTATTAGATCCAGAAGTCACCCATTATGAATTTTTCCTGGGCCGTCCTCCGATTCCCCGCATGGATTGGACAGCCGATACAGATTTAGAAGCCGCAATACCAGAACTTAACCCCTGCATGAATGGCTGGCCTAGTCGTTGTTTATTTAACTACGATTATCAAATCGTCAATTTATCAGATACAGAATTTGCCTTTATGGAAGCTTGTGATGCAAATTCTGGCCAGCAAAAAACCGTCGGAGAAATTCTTAATGAAGTGGAATTGAGTTTAGACAAAGTGCGATCGCTACTGCAACAACAACTAATTATGCTAACTCCCGCATCTTAGGAAAAGGGAGCAGGGGGGAAAGGGAGCAGGGGGGCTGTCTCTTATACACATCTGACGCT
>CAWUOF010000136.1:0-9197 GCA_963923765.1 uncultured bacterium
CAACGAAGACGAAGCGATCGCGTTTGAGCCAGTCGTCGAGGACATCAAACCATCCCCGACTTGCTGGGGCACGTCCAACTGCTATTGTCATAACGAAATCTCGGTAAATGGGAAAATTTAAAACCCTACAAGGGTTAAGTTTTGCTTTGACCTAATTATTAGGTCTTTTCCAACTTGTAATTATGTTGCAGTTTTATGAGAACCGTTTACTTACAAGTAGGCCAGCAAGGAACTAGCGTCGTATTCCCAGGTATCGTGACCCAAAATAGATTTACCTATTGCTAAGTGATCTAAGCTCTATCGCTTGCTTGATAAGTCTTGCCGGCGATCGGGTTTTTAGACCTGGGCTACTGACAGCGCTAATCTCCTAAATAATGATGTATGAGTTCAGAGATGTTTTCTCTACTTAATGGCCATAATTTTGGCTGCCTCGGCATAGCACAAAATGGTTGCCATTATGAGTAGATGTAACGTTTCTTTACTATGTTTTTGATTATAAGATCAATTTTGAGAATTTTCCAGTTTTCTATACTTATTTTCCTGCGACCTAAATCTGACATACTTAAAATTAAGTGTTGTTGTTAAACCTAATCTGCCAGATGTTCACTATAGACTTGTCCTTGAAGCTTTCACCCATGCCTTTGTCCGTGCAAAGAAAATCCTCAGAGGATGCTATGGCCCTTTATGGGCAAATTCTGGCCGCGATGGGCTCTGGCAGTCCACAAATTTTAGAATTAACCTGCGATCGCAACCCCGATAAAAAAATAGCTGTCCTCAGCAGCGAAATTTGTGCTGTCCAAGTTTCTGATAAATCTAATTCGGCTGCTGCTGCCGGTCGTCCTCCTGGTTTTGCGGCTCTAGCTGGATGAATCAACCTGGTATTATAGTTAAAGACCTTTGCTTTAGCTGGCCAAAAGGAGACACGGTTTTAGAATCTTGCTCTCTGGAGGTTCCCAAAGGCGAATTTTGGATGCTTTTGGGAATCAATGGCAGTGGTAAGTCTACTTTGTTGCGCCTGCTGGCTGGGTTATTAATCCCTCAATCTGGTCAAATTCATATTGACCAGCCAGTAGGGTTTGTTTTTCAAAATCCTGATCATCAATTGGTCATGCCCACAGTAGGGGCTGATGTGGCCTTTGGTTTGGTATCAGAAAATCTCTCCCCTCGGCAAATTCGTCAGCGAGTGGAAGAAGCTTTAAATGCTGTTAATTTATTAGCGCTGCAACGTCGTCCTATTTATGCTTTAAGTGGAGGACAAAAACAACGTATTGCCATCGCTGGCGCTATTGCCCGTCACTGTGAAGTTTTACTCTTAGATGAACCTACAGCCCTCCTAGACCCCGACTCCCAGCTAGATCTAGTAGCACAAGTACAACGTTTGGTAAAAAGTAGGGGTTTAACGGCTCTGTGGGTGACACATCGTTTAGATGAGTTAAATTATTGTGATGGTGCTTTTTTACTTGATCGAGGTTGTCTTGTAGATCAAGGAGACCCGGAACGTTTAAAACAGCGTCTTATTGCTAGTCAAAATAATAATGATTAGATAGTTTAATTATTATTTCATCGTTTTTTTATGGTTTAAAATAATTACAGCATTTTTTGGATATATTACATATACTTTACACTTTAAACCCTGACTAGATAAGGTTTTTATAAGTTTTATGTATGTTTTTATATAGAAAAATGCTGTAATTATCGTTAATAATTGATAATTATATAAAACGAATCTAAATAATTTGGATAATTAAATTAATAGGTATATAAAAAATATATTATAGTCTTTTAATAACAGAAAATCTTGAATAAATTTAGTTTCTAATTATTTGAGTGCAATAAATTGTTACCAATAGTTTATTCTTAATTACAGAGCTAATGTAAGCTCCATGTTCTCACAATACTTATTAAAAAAATGTCACAAATCGTAACATCATCTTCTTTGCGTCAGCAACAACACCCCCTAATTCATCAATTAGCCGATGCAATGGAAGAAATTTGGCATCGCTATCTGGATTTACAACCGTACCACCTACCAGCAGAATTGGGTTATGTGGAGGGAAGACTAGAGGGAGAAAAACTAATAATAGAAAATCGTTGCTATCAAACACCCCAGTTTCGTAAAATACATTTAGAATTAGCCAAAGTAGGCACAAATTTAGATATTTTACATTGCGTGATGTTTCCCCGCAGTGAGTATGCTTTACCAATGTTTGGTACAGATTTAGTGGGAGGAAAAGGACAAATTAGTGCAGCGATCGTCGATCTATCTCCTACTAATTCCGATTTAACTTTACCATCTGAATATATCGAAAAATTAGCAGCTTTATCTGAGTTAAACTTTTCTGTGCCTCGGGAATTACCTGGATGGGGAGATATCTTTTCACAATTTTGTTTATTTGTGCGACCTAGCAGCAGTGAAGAAGAAGGGGTATTTTTATCGCGGGTAAAAGAATATTTAGAAGTGCATTGCGATCGAGCTATTGCGGCTCATCCCGTATCTTCAGAAAAACAGCAAGAAATTTTAGCAGGTCAACGGTACTATTGTACTAAACAACAGCAAAAC
Source organism: uncultured bacterium (assembly GCA_963923765.1). Classification (GTDB taxonomy): domain Bacteria; phylum Cyanobacteriota; class Cyanobacteriia; order Cyanobacteriales; family CAWUOF01; genus CAWUOF01. The sequence goes on from CAWUOF010000136.1 coordinate 2,561, forward strand.
GATAAAACTCGTCGAGTATTAGAAAAAGCTTTTGGAGAAAAATGGACAGAAAATTACATGAACACAGTTTTATTTGACTTTGGAGATTAAAATTTCACCATAAATTCATTTTCCCCAAAAAACCATAGATAAATTAATCAAAATTAATCGATCGGAATTTATATAACTAGGGGTTGTTTTTCGTTAAAAAAGGCGATCAAAAGTTTATTAAATTTTGCATATAAGGCAAAATATTAATAATGAAATAGGTAATTTAACCTTATTAATCATGGCCAAAGACTTAGACACTAAAAAACAGCCTTTCTTAAAAAATTCCGGTCGATGGACTATTGGTTTAGCGATGACTGCGGCTTTAGCTACAGGTATAGCTACAGTTTACACTATTACTAATATAAAAAACCCCCGTGTAGAGTCCACACCGCCCCCTAACAATGCTCCTGTTATGGATGGAGTTAGCGCTTTGGGGCGTTTAGAGCCAGAGGGAGAAGTAATTAAACTATCTGCGGCGGGCACCCTAGAAGGTGTGCGGATTTTATCTCTGAAAGTGAAAGAGGGAGATAAGGTAAAATCAGGAGATACGATCGCCATTCTCGACAATCTTAATCAGAAACAAGCAGCTTTACAACAAGCTAAACAGCAAGTCAATGTATCTCGATCGCGTTTAGCTCAAGTAAAAGCCGGCGCAAAAGAAGGAGAAATTAACGCTCAACAAGCAACAATTACCCGTATTCAAGCGCAACTTCAAGGAGATATAAAAGCTCAAGAAGCAATTATCGCCAGACTAGAAGCCCAATTAGCCGGTGAAATAGGCGGTCAACAAGCAACTATTGGTCGCTTAGAAGCAGAAGTAAAAAATGCCTCGGCAGAATACGAACGTTATCGTAAACTATCAGAAGATGGAGCTACTTCTGACTCCGTGCGCGATGCCAAAAGATTAAGTTTAGAAACAAGTCGCAAACAACTTATTGAAGCTCAAGCTAATCTTAATAAAACCCAAGCTACCCTACAGGAACAAATTAACGAAGCCAAAACTAACCTAAATAAAATTATCAGCACAGGTCGCCAACAAATTGATGAAGCTAAGTCTAATCTTAACCGCATTGCTGAAGTGCGCCCAGTAGATATACAAGCAGCACAAGCTGAAGTTGATAGTGCGATCGCTACTGTAGATAAAGCTCAAGCTGACCTAGATTTATCCTACGTTAAATCTCCTATAACTGGACAAATTTTAAAAATTCATACTCGACCAGGAGAAAAAATCAGCGATAAAGGCATTGCCGAAATTGGTCAAACTCAACAAATGTATGTAGTTGCTGAAGTTTATGAAAGCGATATTGATAAAGTAAGTCTCAATCAACGTGCTAAAATTACCGGTGATTCTATTTCCGGAGAATTACAGGGAACTGTCGCCCAAATAGGCTTAAAAATTGGTAAAAAAGATGTCTTAGATACAGATCCAGCCGCCGATGTAGATGCAAGAGTAGTAGAAGTAAAAATTCGCCTAGAACCTGAAGATAGTAAGCGCGTTTCTGGCTTAACAAATTTAAAAGTAGATGTCAAAATATATTTATAAATTTGCTAAGAGTCGCGAATTTATCAAATATTTTTATCTAAAAAAATTAGCCAAAAACTACTTATAAAAACTAGCTAGTAATTTTTTATTGCTATTCTCTGATTATTCCCTAGTCTTTCCTATCCATTTTTTTGTTAATTGCCTATTTTTTGCCAGAAAATAAGTAAACTCAATTCCCAAATACTAATGCCCTATTACACAAATAAACTAAAATAATGATACTTAAAATCCCTCTAGCATGGTTACAACTAACTCGCGAAAGAATACGCCTTTTAGTCGCATTATCAGGCATTGCTTTTGCTACTATTTTAATGTTTATGCAGCTAGGTTTTCGTGATGCTTTATACGATAGTGCGATAAAAATCCATGAACAATTACACGCCGATTTAGTTTTAATAAATCCTAGATCTCGGGCTTTAATTAATATGAGAAATTTTTCGCGTAGATATTTATATCAAGCTGCATCTTTTGAAGAAGTAAAATCAGTTAGCTCTTTATATATAGCTTTGGCAAATTGGCAGTTTGCCCAAGATTCCTATAATCGCCGAATTTTAATTTTAGGTTTTGAACCGAAAGAAAATATAATTAATATACCAGAAATAATTGCAAATTTAAATAAAATCAAATTACCTGATGTAGCATTTTTAGATAAAGCTTCACGTCCTGAATTTATGCCCGTAATTCGGGAAATTGACCAAGGTAAAGTAGTTACTCCAGAAATAGAAAATCGGAAAATAAAAATTATTGGACTTTTTAAAGTAGGCGCTTCTTTTGGTGCAGATGCAACATTAATAACTAGTGATTTAAATTTTTTGCGTATATTTCCTAAAAGATTAGTAGGAGAAATAAATTTAGGGTTAATTAACCTGAAGCCTAATGCAGAAGTTAAAAAAATTCAAGCCAAATTACAAGAGATATTACAACCAGATATTCATGTTTTTACTAGGCAAGAATTTATAGCATTTGAAAAAAGTTATTGGCAAAATAATACACCGATCGGCTTTATTTTTAGCCTAAGTGCAGCTATGGGTTTTGTCGTGGGTATAGTTATTGTTTATCAAGTGCTTTATACCGATGTTACAGATCATTTGGCTGAATATGCTACTTTAAAAGCTATGGGATATACGGATATATATTTATTAGGTGTAGTTTTTCAAGAAGCTTTAATTTTATCGGTTTTGGGTTATATTCCTGGGTTTTTTATTAGTGTAATTTTATATAATGCCTCTAAAGTTGGTACGAGTTTGCCGATCGCTATGACTATGACTCGTGGTATAACTGTATTAATATTAACTATTGTTATGTGTTGTATATCTGGTGCGATCGCCGTCCGCAAACTTAGCTCTGCTGACCCGGCTGATATATTTTAATTAAATATCTTCCGAAAGAAGAACCTAAAAATAATTGTCTTTCTATCTAATTTTACAACTATGAAAATACCCCTAGCTTGGTTACAACTTACTAGAGAAAAAATGCGCTTACTTGTAGCAATAGCTGGAATTAGCTTTGCTGATATTTTAATGTTTCTCCAATTAGGTTTTCGTGATGGTTTATTAGAAAGTTCTGTAAATTTTCATGCTAAATTACAAGGAGATATATTTTTAGTTAGTCCCCAGTCTACTGCTTTAATAGCCATGAAAAGTTTTCCCCAAAGACGATTATATCAAACTTTAGGCATGGAAGGAGTAAAATCAATTATCCCAATTTATCTGGGTTTTGCTATTTGGAAAAATCCAGAAAATCGTCGCCCTCGGCAATTAATGATAATTGGTTTTAATCCCGCAGATAATGTTTTAAATTTACCAGAATATCAAGAAAAACAAGAAAAAATTAAACAAGCAGATATAGTATTATTTGATGATGCTTCTCGACCGGAATTCGGACCAATTTCTACCATGTTTAAAAACCAAAAATCTGTGGAAACAGAAGTAGGAGGTCGTCGTATTAAAGTAGGGGGTTTGTTTACTTTAGGCGCATCTTTTGGGGCTGATGGTAATTTAATTACTAGTGATGTTAATTTTTTACGTCTTTTCCCGAAACGAGATAAAGGATTAATTGATATAGGAGTTATTCAGCTAAACGAAAAAGACCCAGAAAAAATTAATAATATTATAAAAACAATCAAAGAAAGTTTACCTAATGATGTAAAAATTTTATCAAAAGAAGAATTTGTAGAGTTTGAAAGAAAATATTGGGAGGAAGGTACATCGATCGGGTTTATTTTTGGATTAGGTGTAGGGATGGGTTTTATCGTTGGTATTGTTATTGTTTATCAAATTCTTTATACTGATGTTTCCGACCATTTAGCCGAGTATGCTACTTTAAAAGCAATGGGATATACAGATAATTATTTGTTAATTGTAGTTTTCCAGGAAGCTTTGATTTTAGCTGTTTTCGGTTATATGCCTAGTTTTTTTATTTGTATAGGACTTTATGATATGATTGCTAAGGCTACTATGTTACCAGTGGCAATGACTATGTATAGGGCTGTACTGGTAATTGTTTTAACTATTATTATGTGTGGAATTTCCGGGTTTATAGCTGTGCGGAAATTGCGATCGGCAGATCCAGCCGATATTTTCTAAAAATTTTGAATTTATTTTATAAATACAATATTCCCCATATCATCAATATTATGCCAGAAGAACCTGTTCTAAAAATTAAAAATCTCAATCACTATTTTGGTAAAGGAATACTTCGTAAACAAGTTTTATTTGATATTAATTTAGAACTTTACTCCGGAGAAATTGTAATTATGACCGGGCCATCTGGTTCGGGAAAAACTACCTTGCTAACTTTAATTGGTGCTTTGCGATCGGCTCACGAAGGTAGTCTAAAAGTATTTGGTAAAGAACTTAACCACGCTAAAATAAAAGATATGGTGCCAATTCGTCGCAATATTGGCTATATTTTTCAAGCACATAATCTACTTAAAAGTTTAACTGCTCAACAAAATGTACAAATGTCGGCAGAATTACAAGAAAATATTTCTCCTCCAGAAGCACGAGAAAAATCTGTGGCGATGTTACAAGCAGTAGGCTTAGGAGAAAGAGTTGATTATTATCCAGATAATCTTTCCGGTGGACAAAAACAACGGGTAGCGATCGCCCGTGCTTTGGTAGGTCATCCTAAATTAGTTTTAGCTGATGAACCCACCGCCGCTTTAGATAAAAAATCTGGTCGAGACGTAGTAGAAATAATGCAGCGTTTAGCTAAAGAACAAGGCTGTACTATTCTATTAGTTACCCATGATAACCGTATTCTCGACATAGCCGATCGAATTATTAACATGGAAGATGGTCGTTTAACTCAAGATTCTCTTGTTAATGAACCCATCACTGTCTAAAACCAAATGATTAATTATCCACAGCCAAGTATTAGTAATTAAAATAAATACTGATGAATAGTGATATCACCTATTTAAAACCCAGGAGATATCAAATGAAATAACCAAACCAAATTAATTACTAATTTCCATAACCTATTTATCTCTTACCAGAGTATAAAATACTCAGTTTATCATAGTTCATTTTCCATCAATACTTACTTGTTTTTACCAGATTTTTTCCCTTGAGAATTTACCGGTGGTGTACGACTACCATCACCAGGGCCAGGAGATTTGGGTTTTGCACCATTAGCAGAAGTTTTTCCACCCCCTGCCGTAGGCGGTGAAGGTGGACGACGAGAAGAAGTTGTTTTTCCAGGCATATTAGTTGTTAGATCGCTAGAAGATGGCGGTATTAAAGCAGTCCCGGCTCGTTTCGTTGGGAAAGTAACATTAGCACCTTCATTACCTTGCTCTAAAACTAATAAAGGTGTAGGTTTAGCTTTTTGATCCCATTCAATATGCACCACTCGCCCTTGTACCGTTGGCTGCCAATTATCATGTTCATCCGATGGACTCAGATAAGTTTCTATACAATCAATAATTTGTTTAATAGTTACAGAAGTTGCCTGGGTAGGTAACTTCATTAATTTAATTTGAATACGGAATAACACCCGTTTCGGGCCTTTGGGTCCATCGCCTGTAGAATACTCTACATCAAACATTTCATCAACTTGACGCCCAGAATTACTAGCTATACCAATAGCGCCTTCTTCTGCTTGTTTTGGACGCAATGCTACAGAAATTTTATCTTTGACTTTAACTTTAATTTGATTTACTATAGCAAAATGAAAAACCTCCTCTGACATTCGCATTCTCAAATAATCTAAGTTAAAGTCTCGCGAGTGAATTAAGTCTGGATTTTTTTCCATTTTTGAAATCGTATCCAAACTTAGTTTTAGTTTCTTTTGTAGTTCTTGATTTTTAAATTCTTCAAATTTTAGCTTCTTAGTTAACTTGCCCAATTGCAGTTTAGCCATAACCACAACAACTACCAATACTAAAAACATGACCCCAGAACCAGCCATCCATAATGTAGGCTGGGATTGGGACTCTCCTGCTTTAGTTGTTTTGGTTTTAGGAGGGGCTTGAGCCAACCGAGATTCTACGAGGATGATAGGGGTTGACATGGCTTTGTTGATTCTCGCTTGATATTATATTTCTAATATACTTTTAATCAGATTAAGGCCAGGGCTAAAAATCACAGTAATATAAAAAAATCTTTAGCATACTGACCAGGAGTACGATAGCTATAAACATTATTAATTGGACAGCATTGTGTTGGAACTAACTATAACACTGAAGTTTTTTCCACTGTATAACAGTAAATCAAAGTCGTTATGACTTTGGTATAGCGCTTGAAACTATACCAGCTTGGTATCTGGAAAAGTCTACAAGGCGATTACACACCCTTACAATTAGTTTAGCAATCTCAGCAGCTATATTCACAAAGGAAAAATTTTGTCCTTTTTCCTTGTCAATGTGGGGCTAGTATCTACTAATATAGTGATATAGATGGTATTTTTACTCAAAATGGTAAATTTATTCTAGCTTGGCTGCAAGCTGAGTCAAATTATAGTATTAACTAATATTAAGGTTTTGATTGTAATTAATCAATAGCTAGATGGATTAGTGGGTTAATTAGCTGTCTCTTATACACATCTGACGCTGCCGACGAT
>CAWUOF010000137.1:0-9133 GCA_963923765.1 uncultured bacterium
CAATGGCTTACAGTGATTTTACCTTAGAAAAAGTGCAAAAAGCTTTTGATTTGACGATTTCAGAAGATATAGACCTTTTTGCCAATGTTCCTCCCTTAGAACCTACTCCCTTATTGACGGAATTTTTACAAGACAATGCACAATTAGCATTAAAAATTAATACCGAAAAAGCGCGATCGGAAATGATTATTGCGCCAATATTACTGGATTTGAGAAAACAGGTTTCTGGTAAAATTAGCTTGTTTTCGGGAGTAGATTTTAATGTAGATTTTGAACGGGAGTTAAACGGAACCTGCGACTATATCATTAGTCATTCTACAGAACAGTTATTTGTGAAATCGCCAGTGATTGTTTTGGTAGAAGCTAAAAAGGAAAATATTGTCGCGGGATTAGGTCAATGTGCTTCAGAAATGTTAGCGGCTCAAGTTTTTAATGAACAAGAAGGAAATAAAATTTCAGTTATTTTAGGAGTAGTTACTTCGGGAAATATTTGGAAGTTTTTACAACTAGAAGAAAAAGAATTGAGAGTTGATACTACAGAGTATTATCTCAAAGATATTAATAAAGTTTTGGGAATTTTTGCCAAAGGAGTAGAATAAATGCACAAAGCTTATGGAATTATTGAAACTTTAGCACCACTTCATGTGGGTGCAACGGCAGGGGAAGAAACGGGGAATTTAAACTTGATTTTTCGGGATCAGTTTACGCAAACTGGGATTATTCCGGGGAGTTCGATTCGGGGACGGTTTCGGGCGGATATGCGAGATATCCGTCAAAAATGGCTAGAGTCACAGCTTCAAGCCGCACGTGTTACTATTCCAAATCCTGATGTGCAAGAAATTGAGATACAAGTGAATGGTAAAAAGAAAATAATTTCTCGAATAGAGTGGATAAAGCAACAGATAGAAGAGAAAAAAGTGAAAGTTCCTAATAACATTGATGAAAATCACTGGTACGGGCATGAGGCAGTTGATGGTCGTCCTGATGGTGGTACTACTGAAGCATTAATTAAGTTTGAATATGCCTCTATCGTGTGGTTGCCTGTATTTTGTCCGGGTCAACCCATTGTTTGGGTAAGTTGTCCTTCGTTACTAAAACGCTATAAGCAAATTGCCAAAATTAATGCCGATATCCCCAAACCTTACACAGCCGATCCAAATTTGCAAGCGCGAGTTATTCGCGGAACAACTGAGAAAGTTTTATTCTTTAATTTGGGATTTTTAGGAATAGAACATCACAAAAGTTTAGCAGATTGGATTCCTCTAGGTACTGAATTATCAGTTAACGAATTAGTAGTAGTTGATGATAATGATATTTCCATGCTGCATGATATGGCTTTGTATCGCCAAAGTCGCATTAAGATGCTGGATAATATGAAGAAAGTAGATACAAAAACAGGCGCTTTTTTTAATGTGGAAGCGTTACCTGTGGGTAGTGTTTTAGTGTTTCCAGTTGCATCAAAAGAAGTTGGTTGGCAACCCTTTGGTGAACTACAAGAAAATCAGTCTTATTCCCAAGAACTTTATTTTGGTGGGTTAGAGTCGATCGGGTTTGGTCGGTGTAATGTGACACTAGCAGGAGAAGCAATTTCTCAGCCCAAAAAGACTGAGGCAACACAGGAGGTTAATTAATAATGGCTTGGAGATATTATACTTTAAATCAAGACGATCAGCAGTTTCATAGTTTAGATCAAATAGCACAAAAGTTAGTTTTAGCTGCCAAGCAACGAGACCGAAAATCTCTTAATCAATCATTCAAAATGCGGGAGGCGGTTGCTTATGGGTTAGAACGTTTTTGGGGAGAACATTTGCGGTTAAAAGGTAAGTCAAAACGCGATAACGATGAATTTGACAATAAATCTAGGTATTGGAAAGATACTTGGGATGCCTTAGTCAGTATTATGCAAGAAACTGGTGTCATTATCCCCAACGATGTCGTTGATTTTAACAGACCGAATACCGTGAAAGCAATGGCACAAAATTTATGGGCTTTGGATATTAAAGACCAGCGAATTATATTAGCTGTTTTGACTCAGTTATGTGATTGTATTGTGTGGTGGACACAGCGATATAAGGGGCCTGGAGATTTAACAATTGATGAGGATAATTAGGAAGGTAAATTATGGTAAATATTCCCAATGCGGCTGATTTAGTGCCTTTAATGTTTCAGGCACAAACTAAAGGGAGATCGCAACTTCAGTATGCCGCAGTGCAAGATTCTCAAAAGTGTGTATCTCAGTGGACGGAGAAAGCTTATCCTGACACTCCAGATTTGGGTGAAAATGCCTCAATTCAAACAAAAACTTATCAGATACAGTGGCGTTTTGTTACGAATGGAGGACAATTTGAGGGGATAATTTTTCCAGCACTGGGCGCTTTTGGCTTGCCATTTTATCCCGGTAGCAGTATGAAAGGCGCGTTTTGTCAAGCTTGTACAGAGGAACAAAAGCAGCTTTATCATCTCACGAAAGATATGGATAAACCGAGTTTGTTACGGTTTCATGGTGGCTATCCAGTGAATGATTGGAAGAAAAATTTAGTAGATATAGTTCATCCACAGCAAAATTTTCAAGTAAAAGACAATGCTGATCATGGCGCTTACGCATTGGTTTCTCTTTACAAACCAAAGATTAAGTTTGGGATTTCTAGCCAGTTATTAGATACGAATTGGCAAGAGGTTTGGGAAATTTGGGATAAGGCATTAGGTGCTGGAATTGGTTGTCGTGTCAGTAGCGGTTACGGTCAGACAGAGAAGATTACTGGTGATGTTCTTTATCAGGCAAAATTGCACGGAGTAGGGTCTGCGTCTAAACTTCTTGATAATAAATTTGAATTCCGACCAAATATTTTCAGAGCAGCGTTACGAGGTCATGCTTTGCGATTTTTTGGTGGTTTAAATCAAGCTAAAGCTGAAGATATAGTAGATGAGTTGTTTGGCGGGATTTGTTCGGGAAAAGAGAAAGTGGGATTGCTGGGGATGGCCTTTGTTCCAGATGATCCAGAATGGCGATCGGCTGATAAAGAAGATGCTTATGATGTAACGGGTAATTTAATCTGGAGGTTGTCAGGTAAACTGGAAAAACCCGAAGACAAGGAGAGCCTTATCGAACTGGTAAAAAAGCTCACCCAGTTTGCGATGCTTCTGGGCGGATTTGGTAAATCTTGGCGACGTGCTGACCATCGAAAATTTTACCCTAAATACACCAAGCATTTGATCGGCTGCCATTGGGAATGGATGAATGATAGTGATAATCAAGTTCGTACTTTAGATGAAGCAGCTTTATTGATTCAGGAAGTGCAAGAAGCAGCTAAAAAATGGATGAAAAAGAGAGGATATGAGGTTAAGGAGATTCTGATCATTCGATCGCCCGTACCGCCATCTATACCAGTTCAAGATGATCGATCGCCCGTACCGCCATCTATACCAGTTCAAGATTATTCCAACCTCAATCTAAAAAAACCAGTACTCCGACCTGTAACAGTTCAAGACGATTCTAAGCTCAAACTCAACAGACCAGTACCCCGACCTGTGGCACAGCAAACTGAAGATGATGATGCAAAAATATGGCGGGAAGCGTGGCGGGAGGATAATGTGCAAGTTTGGGGTCGGACTACTGAAGAGTCCCTAGTAATTCCTTGGCTGCATCCTTCCGAAACGCCAAGAAATCAGCAATCTCAAAGAGGGAGTTTTTCTCAGAACCAGCCTAAAAAACCCCTAAATCAAAGCAACTCTTTGGCATTTCAAAGAGGAAATGCACCATCGAATCAAAATGCTCGACCTCTTATATACCGCACGTCTGTTACGGGTAGGGTAGAGGATACAAGGAAGTCAAATGATCCGACCCAAATTGGTCGCCTTTGGCATCGAATGTATCCTGTGATAAATTCAGTGCTTGATGCCAATAATTCTACAAAGGAGAAGCCTAAATATTTGGAATTATTGACGATTTTTCCTGATGGTTCGGATGAGTTTAATAAATTTTTGACATTTCTTCAGTCGAAACCAAAAGGATTTACGCGACTTTGGCCAAAGTAGTGTTTCTAATAAATTTATAATTCCTGCATTGGGCGATCGCGCTATTTCCTTTCGCTTTGTCTGGCATCGAATGTTATCCCTGCCCCCACTTGGGGAAACAAGTCTAACTTATGAGTATAAAAATCATCACCTTTTTAGGTGCTGCACCCGCTACTAGCACTACTACTTACGCTTTTAAAGATAGCAACGGCAAGGTAAAAAATTATGATGGTAAGGTGTTTCCAGAAGCACTACAACAATTTTGCCACTATGACTTAATGTTAGTCTGCCTCACCGAAAAAGCCAAAACAGTAAATTGGCCAGTATTAGCAGCACTTAATGACCCCAAAATACAAGCCGTTGATATCCCCACTGGTAATAATACAGCCGAAATGTGGCAGATATTCACAATTATTACAGGGTATATTGAAGCCAAAGATAATGTCATTTTTGACATCACTCACGGGTTACGATCGCTCCCTTTTCTAGTATTCTTATTTGCTGCTTATCTCAAAACAACCAAACAAGTAACTATTGAGGCAATTTATTATGGTGCTTTTGATTTAAAATCAGAAAATAATGGCATAGCACCTGTTATTGATTTATCCGAATTTGTATCTATGATAGATTGGATTGCCGCTAGTAATCAATTTGTAGAAACTGGTGATGCTAGGCAACTATCTAAACTCCTAAATCCTAATAACGATACATCAGGTACTAATTATCAAGCAGAAACAACACTTTTTAATGTATCTTTAGCTACTTTATTCTGTCGTCCTTTAGAATTAGGAAAACAAGCACAAACATTAGAAAAAAATTTATTAACAGCACAACAACAGCAGCCGAATCAAGTTGTACCATTTGAAATGTTGCGACAAAAAGTTACTCAAGAATTTAGTTCTTTTGCCGGAAATTTAGATAATAATCCACAAGCTGCATTACAAGCTCAATTTCGCCTAATTAAATGGTATCATAATAACAATCGTATTATTGAAGCAATGACTCTAGCTAGGGAATGGTTATTATCTGCTGTTAATTATAAACTAGAGGGAAATTTAGACATCGATCGCCGATTTCGTGAATATATTAATGATGATCTTTGGGAAATTAGTCAAAATAGACCTTTCAGAGATTTAACAAATTATGGCAAAACTATTCACAAATGGCCGGAAAAACGACAACTAATTGTATTATGGCATCAAGTACGATCGCTACGAAATACCCTCGACCATGCTGGCTATGAAAAAAATGCTCCCAGTTCTAGTAAAATCCTACAAGAAGCTAATAGAGCTATTACATCTTTATCAGAATTAGCTAACAGGTGGAATTTAGACAACTAAAACAGTAAATAATCTAGTGTATAATAATTGATTATTCCTAGTTATACCAATTTCAATAAATTATTCAACAACCTCTATCTTTAGCCCCCTTTGTTAAGGAGGTTTGGGGAGATCCATGTTTATATGTTGCATAACTTTTTAGAAATGGTATTACTATCCCTATTTACAGCTTCTTCAATTTCCCAGTAACTCAACCTATGATTTCACCAATAAAGTTACCTACAAAAATCTCTTTGGCTGATTTCCTAAAATTGCCAGAAACTAAACCAGTCAGTGAATATATCAACAGTGAAATCTACCAAAAACCCATGCCTAAAGGTAAACATAGCCGACTACAAACTCAGTTTTCCTCTGAGATTAATCGGGTAGCTGAAATTAACCGTTTAGCTATTGCTTTTACAGAATTACGCTGTACTTTTGGAGGTCGATCGCTAGTTCCAGATATATCAGTTTTTTCTTGGCAAAATATTCCCATTGATGCAAACGGAGAAATTGAAAATATCTTTGAAATTCCTCCTGATTGGGTAATAGAAATTCTATCTCCAGAACAAAGCTCAACCCGCGTAATTGATAATATTCTTTTTTGTTTAAATTCGGGAACACAATTAGGCTGGTTAATCGATCCACAAGAACGAGTTATTATAATCTTTTGCCCAGGTAAACAACCAGAAATTAAGCAAAATCAAGATATTTTACCTGTTTTAACTTCTTTAGAAAATTGGAAATTATCGGTTGAAAATGTATTTAGCTACTTAACCTTAAATTAAAATTAATCTATCAACAAACAATCTAGTATTTAATTTATTTTTACTAAAAACTAGGAAAACCCCCTTTCCTGACATAAACCATAATTGCGTTTAATATTTCTCAAAACAAATATCGCCATTATGGTCAGACAATCTCCTAATTTTAACAGAAGTCGGGAAATTTCACCTGCATCCCTAGTCCAAGAATTAGTACAAGAATTTCTCAGCCTAGAAAACTTTCAACGGGCTTGGGAAAAAGTAGCAGCTAATCAAGGTAGTGCAGGTATTGACAGAGAAACCCTCGATGATTTTCGCAGAAATTCACGGACTAATCTTTTAGAATTAAAACAAGCTGTTGCTAATAGCACCTATCAAGCACTTCCCTGCAAACAAGTTTTAATCCCGAAAAATCAAAACAGTTGGCGAGAATTAAGAATTCCAGCCATTAGAGATAGAATTGTACAGCAAGCTTTATTAAATGTTCTCGGTCCTGTTTGGGAAAATAAATTTTCTCAGTCTAGTTTTGCCTATCGCCCTAATTTATCCTATTTGACTGCTGTTGAAGAAGTTGCTCGTTACCGAGATTTAGGTTATATATGGGTTTTAGATGCTGATATTACTCAATATTTTAATAATATTGAACATAACCGATTGTTAAGAGAAGTTAGACAACATATCGATCATTCAGGTATTCTCTGTTTAATTAAAGCTTGGATTACTACGGAAATTGTAACTGAGCAGGGAATAATTAGAAATGAAAAAGGCATTCCCCAAGGGGCTGTAATTTCGCCTTTATTGGCTAATATTTATCTGAATGAATTTGATAATTTTTTTGCTGATACTAATTTGCATTTAATCCGTTATGCTGATGATTTTTTAGTATTAGCCCAAACAAAAGAGCAGATTATTCAAGTTTACTCGCAAGTAGAAAAAATGCTCAATTCTATAGGGTTAGAGTTAAATTATGCTAAAACTCAGATTACTAATTTTGACCGAGGGTTTCGATTTTTAGGTCATGGTTTTTTAGAAAATGCTATTTTCCCCTTAGAATCATCTAAAAATCAGCAGCAGTCTGGGGTAGGAACCAATAAAAACGGTAAAAAAAAAGCCTCCTGTGTGATGAAACAGAAGGGAAAAGGGAAACGTCGTTAAGTTTAGCTTCAGTATTTCCATCTTGTTTAGAAACTTATGAGTTTGAAGGGTTCGATCGCGATACTTCTAAAAATATTTGGAATAAAAATATGGCTACTCTTTATTTACTTGAACAAGGTTCAGCAGTTTATAAAGAAAATCTGCGCTTTATAATTTGGCATTCTGATGATGAAAGAAAGGAAATTCCTATTCGGGAAGTTGACAGAATTCTTGTATTTGGCAATGTACAAGTTTCAACTCAAGCAATTAATGCTTGTCTGCAAGAGCAAATTTTACTACTGTTTTTAAATCTTTCTGGTGATTATAAAGGACATCTTTGGAATTGGGAATCTAATCATCTAGGTAATGAGTTATTACAAATAGAAAAACGTCAAAATCCAGCTTTTCAGTTACAGGTTTCTCAGGCGATCGTCTTAGGAAAGTTGATAAATTCTAAGCAACTATTGTTAAGATTAAACCGTAAACGAAAAGTACCAGAAGTTACCCAGGCGATCGCTGGTATTAGCTCTGATATTAACGCTATCCCAAATGTTGATAATCTTGATAGTCTACGCGGCTATGAAGGTATTGGTGCGGCTCGATATTTTCCTGCTTTTGGTAAATTAATTTCCCATCGTGCTTTTAATTTTTCCCTACGAAACCGACAACCTCCCACCGACCCAGTTAATTCTTTATTAAGTTTTGGCTACACTCTCTTATTTAACAATGTTTTGAGTTTGATAATAGCTGAAGGACTTTCTCCCTATTTTGCTAATTTCCACTATGGGGAAGATAAAAAACCCTATCTTGCTTTTGACCTCATGGAAGAATTTCGCTCACCCATTGTTGATAGTTTTGTATTAAAATTAATCAATAATTCAGTTTTTAAAATCACTGATTTTGAAACTGTTGCTAGTACAGGAGGAGTTTATTTAAGGCAGTCCGTTAGGCGAGTGTTTTTGGAAAACTTTGAAAGACGGATGAATGAAGAAGTTTCCCATCCTGATTTACAATCTCAGGTTTCTTATCGCGAAGTTATTCAATTACAAATTCGCCGTTATAAACGTAGTTTGTTACATGGAATTCCCTACGAACCTTTTTTAAGAACTGTTTAAAAGTAACTTAATTTATGGTTATTGTAGTGTATGATATTCCTGATGACAAAAGACGCACAAAATTATCTAATTTTCTGGAAGGCTATGGCACAAGAGTACAATGGTCAGTTTTTGAATGTTTCATCACTTTACATGAAATGCGACAATTACATGAAAAGGTGAAAAAAATTGTCAAGCCAGAAGAAGATGATAATGTTCGTTTTTATTGGCTTTCTACCGAAGCTGTATCAATGGTGTTAACTATTGGCAGTGAAAAACCAACACCTCCTCCTAAATACTATGTAATTTAATCTTGACACACTCCTGTCATAGCGTAGCTGGGAGATTCTTGTTTCACTGAGGAACGCTTTATAGATATTGCCCCCTTTTTCTCTCGTAACTGACCTGAGTACAAGTACAGTGTGAGTCAAAGACAGATGAAGCTAAATTGTTGTCCTTGGTCAGTGGATAAAGCCAAATTACCCTATTTCTTAGGCTAAATCGACGCACCTCCAGAGTCTGTCAAAACCCTTATAACTTCGTTAAGGTGCGTCGATGTCTTACCAGGACTGAGTTTTAGGCTATGTATTTTACAAAATGCATCGTTTCTGCTAATCTATAATATTAGGTGCGTCGATTTAACGGCTGAAAACCTTTCTGGATATAAGCTGCTCGACGAACTCCTTACCGATAGGTTTAAATCGGATTAGTTGGAAACGTTTTGCTTTTCTTTTAATATTTCCCGAACGTTGACCTTACCGATAGGTTTAAATCGGATTAGTTGGAAACTGACTTAGTTGGAACAACA
>CAWUOF010000138.1:0-9126 GCA_963923765.1 uncultured bacterium
CGATCGCTATTTGCCCCGCAATCAACGCTTTGTTTTCTTCCGAGAAACTAATGGCGCTCCACCGACTGGTAGCATTGGTGTCCCTGTCACTCCAGAGCGATCGATTGCTACTGATAAATATTTGATGCCTCCAGGGGCTTTGGCTTTAATCCATACTCGCTTGCCTTTCCGTAATAAGCAAGGCAAGATGGATTACCGTGTAGTTAGTCGCTATGTTCTCGACCAAGATACCGGTAGCGCTATTCGTGGTCCAGGCCGAGTAGATTATTTTATGGGCACTGGTGATGAAGCCGGCGATCGGGCTGGAGTCACAGGTAATACTGGCTACCTTTACTACCTGGTGTTAAAAGAATAAATAAAATAAGCCAGCAGGCTGTAATTCTTGCTATGTAAGATTTATAACAGCCTGCATTAATAATTGAGGTTAGGGAGTGATATGGTTTATTAAGGTTAACTAAAAAAATTTCTAAAATGCTTGTAATTTTGGAAAAAGATATGTTAGGATTATCAAGCTTAAGAAAAAGATAAAAAACGGGTCGCTAACTCAACGGCAGAGTACTCGGCTTTTAACCGATTAGTTCCGGGTTCGAATCCCGGGCGACCCATTTTAACGGATGACAGACAAAATCAAATAATTATTTGTATATATACTATTTTTGGCCTGTTATTACTACAGATTAGTATTTTTGGGTAATTAGTATTTTTGGGTAATTAGTAAAATTATTGGACTAAAAATTATTTGTGGGCTGTTTATCAAGAAAGCAGAAAAATTGAAGAAATAATTTAATATAAAATGCCAAACTATCTTAAAATATTCATAATTATTTCTGAATAATTAGAAACAAACTCGCTGAGAATACAGAACTAGGAGGATCATCTATGGCGCTCGTCCCCATGCGGTTATTGCTGGATCACGCTGCCGAGAATAATTACGGTTTACCTGCTTATAACGTTAACAACATGGAGCAAATCCAAGCAATTATGCAGGCTGCCCATGAAACCAATAGCCCCGTGATTTTGCAAGCATCTCGTGGCGCTCGCTCATACGCTGGTGAAAACTTTTTGCGTCACCTGATTTTGGCTGCGATCGAAACCTATCCCCACATTCCCATCGTCATGCACCAAGATCACGGTAATGCGCCATCTACTTGCTACTCTGCCATGAAAAATGGTTTTAGTAGTGTAATGATGGATGGTTCTTTGGAAGCAGATGCTAAAACTCCTGCCAGCTACGAGTACAACGCCAACGTTACCAGGGAAGTCGTAAAAGTTGCTCACTCGATCGGCGTCAGCGTAGAAGGTGAACTCGGTTGCTTGGGTTCTCTGGAAACCGGCAAGGGCGACAAAGAAGATGGTCATGGATTTGAAGGCACTCTTTCCCACGATCAATTATTAACTGACCCCGACGAAGCTGTAAGGTTCGTAGAAGAAACCCAAGTAGATGCTTTAGCTGTTGCTATTGGCACCAGTCACGGCGCTTACAAGTTTACTCGCAAACCAACTGGGGAAATTTTGGCTATTAGCCGAATTGAAGAAATTCACAAACGCTTGCCTAATACCCACTTGGTTATGCATGGTTCTTCCTCTGTACCTCAAGATTTACTGGAGTTGATTAACCAATACGGCGGTAAGATTCCTGAAACCTACGGTGTACCCATCGAAGAAATCCAAAAAGGTATCAAGAGCGGTGTTCGCAAGGTAAATATTGACACCGACAACCGTCTGGCCATCACTGCTGCCGTTCGCGAAGCTCTAGCTAAGAAACCGGAAGAATTTGACCCCCGTCACTTCTTGAAACCTTCTATTAAATATATGCAGAAGGTTTGTGCCGAACGCTATGTTGCTTTTGGCGCTGCTGGTCAAGCTGGCAAGATTAAGCAAG
Source organism: uncultured bacterium (assembly GCA_963923765.1). Lineage (GTDB taxonomy): Bacteria > Cyanobacteriota > Cyanobacteriia > Cyanobacteriales > CAWUOF01 > CAWUOF01. The sequence continues at coordinate 1,883 of CAWUOF010000138.1, forward strand.
TTTCTCTTGAAGATTTCGCTGCTAAGTATGCGAAAGGTGAATTAAGCTCTAGCGCTAAGAAAACTGTAACTGTATAGATATCTATATTTCTCTATTAAAGAGACAATTTAGGATTAACCGGATAGCTGTTTAGCTGTCCGGTTTTTATTTTTTTACCTAATTTCCCTTTTTTTGCCGTAGTTGTTGAATTTGCTCTTGAGTGAGGACAGATTCTATCTGGGAGCGAGCGGATCGGATTATTTCTTGTAATTGTTGCCGTTGATCACTGGAAAGATTTACGGCGGCAAATGCCTCTTGGATGCCACCACCATTTTTGATAATAGATTCAAATTTTGTCTGTTGGTTTTCTGTGAGAATACCATTAAACTGAGTGCCAATATTTTTGTATATACTATCTATTTCAGTTTTTTGTTCTTGGCTTAAATTTATGCCTTCTAGTCCTGGAAAAGATTGAGCTAGTTGGTAGCTTTCTGCTTTGACTATGGCGGGAGTGGCTGTAATTGCGATCACCATTACTCCGGCGGCGATCGGCATTAAAAAGTTTTTGATTTTCATGGTAATTCTCTCAACCTTTGTTATTGATATTTTTGGCAATTTATCTGATTCGCTATATGATAAAGCTTACTCAGCTAAATTTAACTACTATTATATCAAAATTTTCCTAGTCAATTATAAATTATAAATTATGCTGGGCTGTGATAAATTTATTTTTATTTATACTAACAAAAAATATTGGTTTGTGTAATCAAAATAATTAGATGGTATTTGATATTTTAATTAAAAAAAATCATTAAAGAATTATCTTTTTTATAAAATTTTAAAAACTTACGACAATTACTCGCATAAGTAAGACAATAATTAAATAAAATTCATCAGCAGAGCGAGGGCAAATTGCCGCTTGTACAGAGATTTTAGCTGGTTTACGATTTGATAAAAATTTAATTCGAGAATTTTTACGGGAGGACATTATGCGGGAGTCAGTAATTTATCAAGATATTCTTCAACAAGGATTAAAACAAGGACAAAAACAGGGGTTAAAAAATTCGATTGTAGATACTTTAGAAATACGTTTTGGTTTAGTATCGATGGAGATATCTCAACGGCTGGATGAGTTAACAATTGAGCAGTTACAGCGTTTACATCGTCAGGCTGTAATCTGTGGCAGTGTAGAAGAATTTATCAGCCAGTTAGGTTAGGCTTTTGGCGATCGCTATTATCTTCTCTTTATACCTATTAATTTATATTAATTATTAGAGTTATAATTAGATAGCGATCGCTTCTTGTTTGCAGCAATATTTAGATTAATAAATCTAATTAAATATTTGATATATTTACCAGAAAAAAAGTATTTATAAACTATTAAATATGCTAGAATAATAATTAACAATTTATATTCAACACTATTCAACAAAGGAAAGTCATAGAATGGCTTACGACAATGCTTGCAAATACCTATCTGAAAAATATCCGATGGAATTTGCCAACTGGATATTAAGACAAAATTACCCAGCAGTAGAAGTTCTCAAAACCGAATTAAGTATCGAGCCAATTCGAGCAGATTATTTAACATTTTTACGTACCCAAGAGCGAATTTTACATTTAGAATTTGAGGTAGATGGAGATGGAAAAACCCCCATACCTCTGAGAATGTTAGACTACTGGGTAAGACTCTACAGGCGATATAATATGCCCATCAGTCAAACTTTGATTTTGCTTAAAGAAACCCTCACCACTAAAAAATTAAAAGACACCTTTCGCCAAGAAAACACCCGCCATCGCTATCAAATCATCCGAATGTGGGAGCAAGACCCAAAAGAGTTATTAAAAAACCCTGCTCTTTTACCATTAGCTAGTTTATGCTGTACTTCCAAGCCGGAACAGCTACTCGCACAAGTAGCACAAGAATTGACTAAAATTGAATCATCAGCAGAGCGAGGGCAAATTGCCGCTTGTACAGAGATTTTAGCTGGTTTACGATTTGATAAAAATTTAATTCGAGAATTTTTACGGGAGGACATTATGCGGGAGTCAGTAATTTATCAAGATATTCTTCAACAAGGAATGCAACAAGGATTACAACAAGGACAAAAACAGGGGTTAAAAAATTCGATTGTAGATACTTTAGAGATACGTTTTGGTTTAGTATCGGTGGAAATATCTCAACGGCTGGATGAGTTAACTATTGAGCAGTTACAGCGCTTACATCGTCAAGCTGTAATTTGTGGAAGTGGAGAAGAATTTATCAGTCAGTTAGGTTAGACTTTTGGCGATCGCTATTATCTTCTCTTTATACCTATTAATTATTAGGGTTGTAATTAGATAGCGATCGCTTTTTTGGTAACAAACATAAACTTATATTTCCATATTTAATCGTGGGCGATCGAATTTTTGAATAACCCTATATGGCGTGATATTTATACTAACTCAAAATTAAACAGAAACGCCATATCCTCCACCTCCGGGAGTTTCAATTACAAATACATCTCCAGGCTGCATTTCTACAGTAGCATTACTATCTAATTCTTCAATATTTCCCTGATAACGTTGCACCCAATTTTTACCAACTTTACCATTATCTCCACCATTTAAACCGTAGGGTGGAATTACACGACGACTAGATAAAATTGCTGCTGTCATTTGTTCCAGAAAACGAATCCGACGAATTACACCATTTCCACCGTTATGATAACCTTTTCCACCGCTATTGGGGCGAATAGAAAAGCTTTCTAAAACTACCGGAAAACGCCATTCTAAAACTTCTGGATCTGTAAGGCGAGAATTTGTCATGTGAGTATGTATAGCATCAGTACCATTAAATTCTGCACCGGCACCGGCACCACCGCAAATAGTTTCATAATATTGATAAGATTCGTTACCAAAAGTAAAATTATTCATGGTGCCTTGAGATGCTGCCATTACTCCTAAAGCACAATACAAAGCATCGGTAATATTTTGGGATGTTTCCACATTTCCAGCCACTACAGCAGCCGGATATTGAGGATTTAGCATACATCCTTGGGGAATAATAATTTCTAAGGGTTTAAGACAGCCAGCATTTAAGGGAATATCATCATTTACTAAGGTACGGAAAACATATAAAACTGCTGCTTTACATACGGCGGCTGGGGCGTTGAAATTGTTATTTAGTTGGAGGGAAGTACCAGTAAAATCTATTTGGGCGCTACGGGTAGATTTATTGATGGTAATTTTAACTTTAATTTGTGCGCCATTATCTAAGGGATAGGTAAACTCGCCATCTTGCAATACTTCGATCGCCCGTCGTACAGATTCTTCGGCATTATCTTGTACATGACCCATATAAGCTTCTACGGTTTCTATGCCATAATGTTCTACCATTTTTAAAAGTTCTTGTAATCCTTTTTCATTGGCAGCTATTTGTGCTTGTAAATCAGCTAGATTTTTGCTAATATTCCGAGCAGGATATTCGCCAGATATTAACATTTCTATTAATTCTTTTTCTCGGAATTTACCCTCTTTAACCAGTTGGAAGTTATCAAATAAAATACCTTCTTGATTTATATTTGTGCTATTAGGAGGCATGGAACCGGGAGTAATGCCGCCAATATCGGCATGATGTCCGCGTGAAGCAACGTAAAATAAAGGTATTTCACTTTTTTGAAAAACTGGAGTAATTACCGTAATATCTGGTAAATGAGTACCGCCGTTATAGGGATTGTTTGATACATAAACATCCCCTGGTTTAATATTATTACTACAGGCTGTAATGAGACTTTTTACACTTTCACTCATGGAACCTAAATGTACGGGAATATGAGGCGCATTTGCTACTAATTGCCCGCATTTGTCGAAAATAGCACAAGAAAAATCTAAACGTTCTTTGATATTAACTGAGGAACTGGTATTTTGTAGGGTAATACCCATTTGTTCGGCGATCGCCCGGCATAAGTTATTAAAAATTTCTAACATTACCGGGTCGGGTTTTGTGGGTTTTATTTTTAACTGATTTATTTCCCTGTGGCTAGGTGATAATTTAGGAGTCGATCGCTGTAAAATCAAATGATTTTTTTCATTTAATTCTGCTTGCCAACCCGGTTCTATTACATTAGTTCCTGTTGCTTCTATAATAATTGCTGGACTATTAATGCAATCTCCTGGTTGTAATTCATTACGATTATATACAGGCGTTTCCTGCCATTGATGGGCTGCATACATTTGCACCCTAGCAATAGGTACAGGTTTATTATCATTACGACGTTTAATTATCGGTTCTTCTGGTAGATCATTTTTGCCGATAATTTCAATAGAAACTGCTTCAATTATTAAAGATTTTTCTGGAATAATAAAACCGTATCTTTGCCGATGTGCTGCTTCAAAAAGCTGGCGCATTTTTGTAATATTGCTAAAATCTATAATTAGTGCCGAGTCGGTTCCTTCATAACGTAAATGTACTTTTTTTAATACCTGAATTTTCTTAAATTTGCCTTTATTACCATTAATAAAATCTTGGTTAGCTTCTATTTCTAAATTTGCTAATATTTGCTGTATTTCTGTTATTACAAAATCATTTAAAACTTTTTCAACGGCTTTTTCTCGAATTACTCTTACATCTGCTAACCCCATGCCAAAAGCAGATAAAACACCAGCGTAGGGATGAATAAATATTTGTTTAATTCCTAAAGAATCAGCAATTAAACAGGCGTGTTGTCCACCGGCACCACCAAAACAACAGAGGGTATATTCAGAAACATCATAACCTCTTTGCAGGGAGATTTTTTTAATAGCATTAGCCATTTTTTCGACGGCGATCGCTAAAAAACCTGCTGCCACTTCTTCCGGGCTTCTGTTATCATCTATTGTTGCCGATAATTGCGTAAATTTTTGTTTAACTATTTCCCCATCTAAAGGTAAATCAGCATTTTTACCAAACACTTTTGGAAAAAAATCTGGCTGAATTTTGCCCACCATAACATTACAATCTGTCACCGTTAAAGGGCCGCTTTTTCCATAGCAAGCAGGGCCGGGATTTGCGCCGGCTGACTCTGGGCCGACTCGATATCTACCACTATCAAAACTAATAATTGAACCGCCACCAGCAGCAACAGTATGTATTGCCATTATAGGGGTTCTTAATCTAACTCCTGCTATTTCTGTTTCAAATTCTCTTTCATATTCTCCATTATAATGAGCAACATCGGTGGAAGTGCCACCCATATCAAAGGTAATAATTTTATGAAAACCTGCATTAGTACTAGTTTGTACTGCGCCAACAATTCCCCCAGCCGGTCCTGATAAAATGCTATCTTTACCTTGGAATTGTTGAGCATCTGCTAGTCCACCATTAGACTGCATAAACATTAATTGAGTGTTGCCTAATTCTTGAGCAACTTTATCTACATATCGACGTAAAATAGGAGATAAATAGGCATCGACAACGGTAGTATCTCCTCGGCTAATTAATTTCATTAATGGGCTAACTTGATGAGATACGGAAATTTGGGTAAAACCAATTTCTTTTGCTAGTTGTGCTACTTGTTTTTCATGGTGTGGATAACGATAGCCATGCATAAAAATAATTGCACAGGAACGAATACCACTATTAAAAGCTGCTTGTAACTCCGATCGAGTGCTATCTAAATTAACAGGTATTAATTTTTCGCCATTAGCGGTATAACGTTCTTCTACTTCGATTATTTTTTCATTAAGCATTTGTGGTAGAATAATATGGCGAGCAAAGATATTGGGGCGATTTTGATAACCAATGCGAAGGGCATCCCGAAAGCCTTTAGTAATTACTAAAACTGTGCGATCGCCTTTTCTTTCTAATAGTGCATTTGTCGCTACAGTTGTCCCCATTTTTACTACTTCGATCTGTTCAAAGGGTATATTTTCCCCAGCCGGAATTCCCAAAATTTCCCGAATTCCCTGTACTGGGGCATCTGCATAACGTTCCGGGTTTTCTGACAGTAATTTATGAATTATTAACTGTCCGTGCGGATTACGTGCAACAATATCGGTAAATGTACCACCGCGATCGATCCAAAATTGCCAAGGTGTATCTACATTATTATTTACTAACATGGCCACTAAAAATTCCTTAAATTTTCTAATGAATGTAATTATTACATTTTTTACGATAACTTCGATTATATTTGGCTTCGTTTTCGGTTTATTTATAGTCTATGCCATGAAAGCCAGCAATTATTCTGATGTCGGTATTTCTATGTATTATTATTTTAAATTAATTTTTGTATTTGGTTTATTAGTATTTCCCTTAATTTCCGGTACGCTGCTATGGGTGGGGAGTAAAACTATTAGTAAGCATAGTCAAATTCCATCTAATGTAGGAATTCCTGGTATTTGTTTAGCCTATTGGTTATATATTCCTTTGTTGCGAATTTTGCTGAATACATGATATTATTAAATAATACCAGGTTTAAATAACTATTTTTTTAAACCAGAGATTAAAATAGGGGCTATACCAATAAAATTGAATTTGAGTGCATATCATAATTTCTCATAATTGTTCTCATAATTGTAACAAAGTTTTTTATTGCGCTTTAGCACTCTAAATTTTAGCAACAAAAAGGCAAAAAACCATGAAAATTACCCAAATTAAAATTAAAAATTTTCGCGGTATTGAGGAAACAGTATTGGATTTCCAGGAATTTAATTTAATAACTGGAATTAAAGATACAAGTAAAACTAATATTATCAAAGCTTTATCTATTGGTATTAGTTCCTTTTTTTTAGGCTTAGATGCAATTCCAACTATTAATATTTATCCAGAAGATGTGCGGCGAGGTATTGATGAAAAAGAAGGGGTATTAAACTTAATGTATCCGGTTGAAATTAGTTGTCAATGCATAATAGATGAGCAAAAGATAAACTGGGTGAGAACCATCAAAAACCCAGGCAGTCGTGCTTCACATCAGCATATTCTTGAAATCAAGAAAATATCAGGAGAAATGCAGACAAAAACTCGCAAAAATCAACCTATAATTTTACCAATAATTGCCTATTATGATAATAAGCGATATTGGTCATTAAAAATTAACAAATCTCTGGAAACAATAAAACCTGGTTCCAGATTTTTAGGCTATAAAAATTATTTCGATCCGCCATTAAATCAAAAACAATTATTATTATGGTGTAGAACAATGGAATTTGCATCACGTCAAAGAAATCAAACTATAAGGATTTTCGAGGCTGTTAAAAATGCAATAACTGATTTTTTTGACGATTTAGAAAATATTAATTACGAT
>CAWUOF010000139.1:0-9119 GCA_963923765.1 uncultured bacterium
GTTTATGTAATGATTGTTGGAATAAAAAATTATTACCTACAACACCCAAAAAATCAATAAGTTTAGAAAATAGTAACTTAGAACATACTAGCATGGAAAAAATTCAACAAATAATTCAACAAATAAATCAAACTAACCAATCAGCATCAATGATAGCAAGAAAAGGATTATGCGAAATAGATGAATTAGGTGGTTATCGTATATTGGGATATGATACAGATAAAGAATACTTAAAAGCTGAATTTCCTCAACTAGATATTAGTCAATTATCAAGACAACGTTCCTGTGGCAGAATCGAAAAAATCTTAGGATTACCAATAGGAACCTATTCTTATAATAAATTATTACCATTACTACAATTTAGAATATTAGTTCCTTGTGGGAGAACTGGAAAAAATAAAGGAATATTCCCAAAATCAGAAACAATTAATCAACCATTTAAAGAAAATCCTGAAGGAATAGCTAAAGTTAAACAAGCATATCAAATAGCTCAAAAATTAGCTGAAAAATCCGGTCAATTTTCAGGAATTCCTGAAGGCAAATATATAGAAGAAAGCGTCAATATTATGGCGGAAAAAGGATTAGCTAAAAAACGACTTAGCCCTTATAAAAAAGAAATAGCTAGAAAAAATAAAGAGTGGTTAATAATTATTTCTCAAAAAGACCAAGAAATTAACTTATTACAAGCTCGAATACATGAACTAGAAACTACTCTTAAAATTCTCTCGAAACATGAAATTAATTCCAATTTGTCAAAAATTAACCATTCATCATTACCTCTATTAATCGATCGCTAAATATCTGTACCTCTATTGTACCTCTATTAGTTGATTGTGAAGTGTCTATCAAACCAAATCGCTAAGTATATGTCAAACCGAAGTCTATCAAACCAAATCGCTAAGTATATGTCAAACCGAATAGCAAAGTTTTTGTAATCACTAAATCTTTGCATTGAAATGGTTATTTACTGATTAGTCAAAACTCAAAAAAAGGAAGTAGAATATGTTAGGAAATCGAGCAACAACAATTAAACAATTAAACTTACTGGGATACAAAGATAATGAAGCAATTTATTTGAGAGCAATAAAAGATTCAGTGGCGAGAAAAATCAAAGCATCGAATAAAAATCAAATACCTTGGAAAGAATTAGAAAAACTCCAACAACAAAATTTTAATCTTTATCTAGTAATTAACGGTATCGGAGATACAGACAAAGACATAAAATTTGGAAAAGCAATATTTTATGAACATGATAATTTAGAAAAAAATATTCAAATAAAACTTTGGCAGAAATTAAATTTGCCAGAACCAACATTTCAAATAGATACAGGTGGAAAATCAATTCATTCATATTGGGTATTCGAGCGCCCAATTGATATTGAGCAATGGAAAAATTTACAAGCTGACTTACTAGAATTTGCTAATGCCGATCGCTCTATCAAAAATCCCTCCCGTGTTATGCGTTTAGCTGGCAGTATCCATCAAACAACTAAACAAACTGCTCAAATCATTTCAAACACTGGAAAACGCTACAGTTACGAAGAACTAAAAACAATTATTTCACCCGAAAAAATTAATGATACCTCAAATTCAAAAATTAATGAAACTGAAATTTTATCATTAACTTCTAATTGGAGCAGTAGTTCGAGTTCGCCTCCTAACGTTTGTTCAATACCACTTGAAAAATGTTTAACAAAAGAACACCGAGATTTTATTGAAAGAGGTGTAAGTGAAGGCGGACGTAACAGTGCAGGTGCAGCACTAGCACGCGATTTAATCGGCACAGCCCAAAGGCTTAATTATTTAGGGATTCAATACGATGGCAATACCCTGCAATTATTTGAAGAATTTTGCTCACACTGTAATCCACCCATCCCCACCCGTGAAGCTGAATCTATTTGGAAATCAGCTTTAAAATCAAATCCATTACCTTGTTTAACTGATGATGCGATCGCCAACTGTGTAAAAGCTTGGGAATATTCAGAAAAACGAATGAAAATTTCACAAATCTTATCTCATTCAAAATCCTTACCTAATTTAGAAAATACCAACATTAGTGGGGAGAATACCAACATTAGTGGGGAGAATAGCAACATTAGTGGGGAGAATGGCGGCGCCATTGGTGGGGAGAATAGCAAAGACATTGGGGAGGAGAATAGCGGCGCCATTGGTGGTGGAAATGGGGGCGGCATTGGTGGTGGAAATGGGGGTAAGAATTTTCTTCTAAACCAACCGAACCCAGATGAGGTATTTAAATTAGAAGTATTGGCCTATTCAGATGAACAAGACCTATTTAAAAAATTACGACTCAAAGGGCAGATTTGCGCTAACTATAGAATTTCTGCCAAGGAATTAGAGAAATTAGTTGATGCAATCAAAGGGCGTAAAACTACACCCAAATCTAAACGCCACACTGGGTCAGAATTTTTACTTTTAGAAACTGAGGGCATTAAATGGTTAATCCCCGGCATCATTCCCGGTCGAGGAGTGACTATTTTAGGTGGAGATCCAGGAGTTGGTAAAACGACGATCGCCTACGATATGGCAGCTAGTCTGTTATATAAGGAATCGTTTCTTGAAGAAGAGATAAACAAGTCTGGAAAAGTTTTATTTGTCTCCAGTGACGAACAACCATGTTTTGCTCAAGACAAACTGATTAACCGAGGCTATAGTTTTGACGAACAATGGCAATTTGTAACAGATTGGGATATAAATCAAAAACAGGAATTTGAAGAATATTTAGAAGATTTCCGACCAGATTTTGTAATGGTTGATAGTTTTGCGGCTATTCATCGGGATGAAAATTTTGATGAAAATTCCTCCAGTGCTAAATCTACAGTTTATTGGTTAGAATCAATGGCCAATAAATATGGATGTGCAATTTTGCTGATTCACCACTGTACAAAAGACAGAGATAAAAAAGGTGTGGGTAAATTACGGGGAAGTAGTGCGATCGCTGGTGCTTGTAGTGCAGTTCTATTGCTTGAGGGAGAAGGTAATATTAAATCATTTTCTGCGGCGAAAATTAGAGGTTCTGAACAATTTAAATGGAACATAAAACTTGATAGTGAAACTGGTAGTTGGTCTGTAGTTAATGGCCAAAATAATGATGACTTAGAAACTAAAAATTTATCGGAGAAAATTGTATTACTATTTGAATCCAAATATCCAACTGCTAGATTAGAAGTTGAAGAAATTAGAATGGAAATAGGTGGTCAAAAAAATTCAATTTATAAAGCTCTCGATCGCCTATGTAAACGCGGTATTTTAGTCAAACGTCCATCTCAAAATAATCGTCGTTTTAAAGTCTATGGTTTACCAATTTTAAATGAACAAATTAATGAGCAAAATCAAACAGAGGTTTCTACGAATGTTTGTACTACATTTATATTAAAAAATAAATTAGACAACACCTCTGAACACACCCCCCCCAACACTTCTGTCAACAACACCTGTCTAATATCTAAAACCCTTACTCCATCTACTTTTGACATATTGGATGTGACAGTGGATGTGACAGTAGACAAAAATTTAGAGGAAAAAGGAGAGAATGGTAAAAATCTTATTAGACAAGAGATACAGACATTAGACAGCACATTGGAAGAACAGGGGGGAGTGTGTACTAAAGACCAAATCCAATTAGAAAAATATCCAGAAAAAACTCAGGAGGAAAATAATCAGAATAAAGAGGAATCAATGAAGAAAAATTCTTTAAATATAGAAACAACAATAGAAGATTTATGTGATTTTTTAGAGACGGTTTCTAGCTGTAATAATCTGACAGAGATTGAAACAGGATTAGAAGTAATTAAAGAAATAATTGATACTGTTACCAAGGATTTAACTCAAGAACAGATGACAATATTTACCAACAAATTTAAAGAAAAATTAGTCACTGATTTTAGTCCAGAGTTTAATCAATTATGTAAAAAGATGAAATTAATAGAATAACAGGAGTAAAAAATGAAATGTGAATACTGTAATGGAGAAGTTATATATCCAGGTGATGATGGATATAAATGTATTAATTGCGGTTGGGTAGATGCTAAGTGGTGGGTAAAATATCAAAATGATAAACATTCCGAAAAAAAATCAAGCAGAAATAGAAAGAAAAAAACTAATAAAGGAATGTCAGATTCTGCTGAACAAGATAGCACACCATCCTTACAGTTTGAGGATGTTAATTAATGCCAAATCAGCATTAGAAATTATTGCCAACTATAAAAAATAATAGGAGGTTTAGATGAAATTTGTTGATAAAGAAGAAGCAAGTGAAATTCTATCAAAAAGTCCAAGAACATTAATCAGATATCGAAAACAAGGAATTTTGATAGAAGGGATTCATTGTGCAAAAGTTGGTAATGAATGGCTTTACAACAAAGAACTAATCGAGGATTTAATAAGCTGTGGACTCAATAATTCACACCCAGACCATCAAAGAGCTATACATTATTACCAGTCTCAAAAACTAGGCAATCAACTTAAAAGAAAAAAAGTAGTTTAATTAATATCCAAAAATACCCGATCGATTACTATTCCTTCCTAAATAGCGAGAGTGCTTCGCACACGCTTCGCGAACGATTACTATTCCTTCCTAAATCTATTTAATGCCGTAGGCTCTCGCCAGTGCTTTGCACTTAGGCGATCATGCTTTTCCGGTGAGAGTGCTTCGCACACGAACAGCGATCGCCAGATTCTCGGCTGAAAATGTTTCTCCGCGTGAACAGCGAGAGTGCTTCGCTTCATCGAACGCCAGATTTTCAGCTTGCCGTCTTGATGCCGAAAGTGTTTCTCCGCTCGTTCTCCAACAAATTGCCCCCGCCGCTTACCGGTGTCTATGGGAATTGGAAGAAGTTGAGGGAAAAGTTTAATTTAGGGAGACAAGGGGAAAGTTCCGTTGGGGAAACTTAATTAGGGGGAGATTGGGGAAATTGGGGAAATTGGGGAGAATGGGGAGATTGATGAGATTGATGAGATTGGGAAGAATGGGGAGATTGGGGAGAATGAAAAATATCAGGTAAGATAACTTTATTGATAACGCCAGCATAATGGTCATATAAAGTTTTGACATTATGACCAGTTAAATCAGCAACATTAACAGGATTCATGCCTTGTTCAAGAGCATGAGAGATTAAAGTATGGCGAGTGGTGTAAGGTTTACGATAAGGAATGCCGAGTTTAGAGAGAACAGGTTTCCAGGCACGATTGCGGAAATTATGGTCATCGATCGCACCACCTTCGGGAGCAGTAAAGATCAAATCTTCAGGATTAAAATCAATAGGACGACGAGAGAGAAGGATTTGTTGAAGATAGGGAGTTAAGTTAATGGTGCGAGATTTACTATTTTTAGTATCTTTACGAACTCCACGACTTAAACTTTCACCAATCCAGACTTGAGAACAATCATCATTAATGTGTTTCCATTGAAGACCAATAGCTTCGCCAGTACGACAGCCAACGCCAAAGAGGAAATGTAAAAAATCAGAATAATGAGGATAATCCTGAATAAAACAATGAGAAATTTTAGTAATTTCCTCTTTAGTAAAAGGTAATGGTTTTCGTTTAGGGGGGACTTTTATTTTGATATCATCCCAAGGATTTTCTGGGATTAATTTTTTTTTAATGCCGAAATTCCAACAAGACCTGAGCAAAGAGAGACGTTCGCGGACAGTAATAGGAGCAATTTCAGTGGATAGATAGTGGATAAATTTTTCAGCTTCTTTTTCGCCAATAGCGATCGCTGATTTAGAACCAAAATGATTTTCCAATTTACCTAGAAGACCTTTATATTTTGCCAAACTGGTTTCTGAGATTTGACGCGATCGACGCTCCATGAATTTTTCAAACAGATTAACCACAGAAATTTGATTTTGGCGTTCCGGCTTATATTTTCCCAAAGTTGGGTCAAAATTCCCTGTAGCCAAATCACCTTCTATTATTTTTGCCTTGCCTTCGGCTACTATACGATTAAGGGGAGTATCAGCCAAGCCACAATAGAAATAATGTTGTTTACCCAAGTATCTCCAAACCAGCCGCAAAACGCCTTTGAAACTCTGAACTGCGACTGTCCCTTTGCGATTTCGATGTGCAGACATATTTTCAAACCCTTGAAGATTCGTATCTTTATTTTATCCTCAAATGTGGCTGGAAGTGGCATTTTTTGTCATAGGGTAAGATGATGATGAGAGCGATCGCGCTTTGAGGTAAAGAAGCGAAAACCCTCTACTAGAGAGGGTTTCAAGATTAAGATATAAATCGGAGCGGCGGGATTTGAACCCACGACCCCTACTACCCCAAAGTAGTGCGCTACCAAGCTGCGCTACGCCCCGACACAGATTATTACTATAACATACTATTTTGAAAATTAAAACACCTTTAGCAAAAAAATTTCGGAAATTAAATTTGGGACTACAGACGCAGGCCAGCTACCTTCGACTCGACGCCCAGAATTTACAATCAAATGCAGATTATAGGCGTAATGATAACCTTTTGCTTCTAACCAAATTAAATCGCTTTCGACTTCACAGGTGATTTTTTCCTCCTCCATTAATTCCCCGGCGATGTCAGTCATTGTTACTGCCAATTGTTCCAGCAAGCGACAAAAATCATTAAATTCGGCTTCAGTAAGTTCGATCGCCCAATCATCTCCCCCCACTAAACCTTTAAATTCTGGGGCATTAGCATCCCAACCTAAGCGCCAACCTGAGCCATTTTTAACGATACGTTGCATATCAAAACAGTGACTAGAGGATATTCATTAAGCTATGGGGTCTAGGATAATTTGGATTGTCACTCTCCATTGTGAACCCCTATTATCAATTTTTGGATTTTTATAAAAATAGTTGATAAATATTTTCAATAACTATATATTAATTTGCAGTGTTCTCCTCTCTTTGAGGATTAGCAGATGGGGCTGGTGGGCGATCGCAGACTAGTCCCTAATTTCTTGAGTGATTGAATCTGGACAGTGTACACAATGTAGAGAAGCGCTACACTCAAATACGTTAATGTTTGAGATTGCGGACTCCATGCCTGATAACAACTCAGCCCAGTCTTTTTCTGGTCATCCAGCCCAGTCAGAATTTGATGTCATTATCATTGGCTCTGGCATTGGGGGGCTGGTAACAGCTACCCAATTAGCCGCGAAAGGAGCAAAAGTCCTGATACTCGAAAGTTATCTAATACCGGGTGGTAGTGCTGGATATTTTGAGAGGTCTGGATATCGGTTTGATGTGGGCGCGTCGATGATTTTTGGCTTTGGTAAGCGTGGCACTACCAATTTACTTACCAGGGCGCTTGCGGCAGTAAATGTCTCTCTGGAAACTATCCCCGATCCGATACAGATTCACTATCATTTACCAGGCAATTTAGAAATACAAGTTCATCGCCTTTATGAGAAATTTCTGCAAGAACTAACGGCTAAATTTCCCCATGAAAGCGAGGGCATTCGTAGATTTTATGACGAGTGCTGGGAAGTATTTAACTGTTTGAATTCGATGGAACTACTTTCGCTGGAAGAACCTCGATATTTAACCCGTGTATTTTTCCAAAATCCTTTGGCTTGTTTGGGCTTAGTAAAATATTTGCCCCAAAATGCCGGAGATATTGCCCGTCGTTACATTACAGATCCAGTAGTATTGAAATTTATTGACATTGAGTGTTACTGCTGGTCAGTGGTGTCGGCAGACTTAACGCCAATGATTAATGCGGGAATGGTATTTTCCGATCGCCACTACGGAGGAATTAACTATCCCAAGGGAGGTGTCGGTCAAATTGCGATAAAACTAGCAGAAGGACTCGAAAAAGTTGGTGGTCAAATTAAATATAAAACCAGAGTCAGAAAGATTTTGCTAGAAAAAGGAAAAGCAGTAGGAGTATTACTAACTACTGGCGAAGTTTATCGAGCAAAGCGGATAGTTTCTAACGCTACACGCTGGGATACTTTTGAGAAAATGTTAGAACCTGAAGAAATGCCAAATAAGGAGAAAAAATGGCAACAACGCTATCAAAAATCTCCTAGTTTTTTAAATTTACATCTGGGCGTAGAAGCTGCGGTTTTACCTGCGGATACAGCTTGTCATCATATTATTGTGGAAGATTGGGAACAAATGGAAGCACCGGAAGGAACTATTTTTGTTTCTATTCCCACTTTACTTGACCCTGATTTAGCTCCCCCTGGTTATCATATCATTCACACTTTTACACCGAGTTGGTTTGAAGATTGGCAAGGATTATCTACTAGGGAATATGAGGAGAAAAAAGAAGCCGCCGCTGGCAGACTTATTGAACGTTTGGAAAAGATTTTTCCTGGTTTAGATGCGGGTTTAGATTATATGGAAGTGGGAACTCCTCGCTCTCATAAACGGTTTTTAAGGAGGGATGATGGTACTTATGGTCCGATTCCCACCAGGAAGCTATCAGGGTTGTTAGGTATGCCGTTTAATCGTACTTCTATTCCTGGTCTTTATTGTGTAGGTGATAGTACATTTCCAGGACAAGGTTTAAATGCAGTGGCTTTTTCCGGGTTTGCTTGTGCTCATCGAATTGCGATCGATTTAAATTTAGGTTGAAGTGTTGAGCAAAGATGGAATAAAGTTTTTTTGTTTAAAATAGCTAATTGCTAAAAGCTAAATATTGATTGGATGTTAGTTATTAGCGATTAGCTATTTTAAATAAATATAAATAGGCAATAGGTAACACGAAAAAAATATATTCATTCTCACAGGGTGACGAAGTTGATGTAAACTATAGCAATTGCCGATTGTAGCCCAAGTATGGTATAAAAAAAGGTCTGAAATTGAATTCATCAGAACTAAATAAAATGCTACCGCCAATTATATCATCAAATAATTACCAGTCAACTAACAGCAGTACAATATATAACCTTACATATGTTAGTTAATTTAATTTAAACCTATAAAAAATTAACCTAAAAAAAATAGCTAATAATTTACCATTACCAATAAAATATGTCGGAAAAGATATCTGCAAAGATGGTTAAAATTAGAACTGTTAACTGTAGCTAATATCTGGCATCCCATAATTAAAGAAATATAGCACTACGCCTCACGGGGTGACGATGAAGCTATGATATAGACAGGATATACTGTTGAGCTTTT
>CAWUOF010000140.1:0-9092 GCA_963923765.1 uncultured bacterium
TTCAGTGGTAGAACGTCAGCTTCCCAAGCTGAATGTCGTGGGTTCGAGTCCCATCGCCCGCTCTGAAAAATGTTTAATGATAATGTTTAATGATAAAAAAACAATTAACAGTAAAAATCATTACAATTTTTACCTAATTACCGATTATTTATGGCATAGACTTATATTATTTAAGTCTGATAAATTAAAGCTTATGATAAATAAAATATAACCGATATATTCCTGGCCATATTAATTAAAAATAGTTATTAAATCCTAATTGATAAATATATTTCTAAAATAATCTATAAATTGACCGTTGATTTATAAAGAAAAAGTTAATTTTCTTAAAAAAAGGGAATAATTACAATTAAGCACCGGGTTATAGACTGGCATAAATCCTGAAAAATCTAGCTAGAAAGCAGATTGTATTTAAATAATTCTATGCTTTCCTAGCCAAGATAAAAATAGGCATTATCAAAGCTACCCGTTTTAAATTATGTAAATTAGCAGTTATGGGAGTTATCCTGCTATGGAAGTTAATGATCTGCTCCAACGTTATGAGCAGGGCGAAAGAGATTTCGCAGGTGTTGATCTTAGCGGGGCTGATCTCAGAGGAGCTATTCTAATAGGGGTAAACCTCAGTAAAGCTAACCTGATAGGAGCCAATTTTAGTCGAGCTTTTCTGCTCAAATCAGATTTCAGTCAAGCCTCCCTAAACTGGGCTAACTTTAGTTTTGCCAAACTAGGGGAAGCTAGATTTACAGAGGCAGACTTAACAAAAGCCATTTTTAATGGGGCTTTTTTGGTAAAAACTAAATTACCTAGAGCAAAAATTAGTGGCGCAAATCTCAGCTATGCTAATATGCGTTCTTGTAATCTGTGGAGTGCTAATCTCTGCGGAGCAAATATGCAATCAGTTAATCTGCGAGGAGCTAACCTTACCGGAACTAATTTAAATTGGGTTAATCTTTCTGGTGGTAAACTCAGTGGTGCAATGTTACTGGGGGCGTATTTAACAGGAATTAACCTCAGTCAAGCCTATATGAATGGTGTCGATCTTGGTGGAGTAGATCTTAATGGTGTTAACCTGAGTGAAGCAAGATTAAGTGGTGCTAATTTAGAAGGTGCAAATATGGTAGCTGCTAATCTGGCTGAAGCTCAAATGCGAGGTGCAAGATTAACAGGAGCAGATTTAGCCGGTGCAAATCTCAATAAAGCTTTTTTAATGCGAGCTAATATGAATTGGTCCCGACTTACCCAAGCAGATTTAACCGATGCTGATCTAAGTGAAGCAACTCTCATTGGAGCCAATATTGATGGTGCAATATTGCAAGGCGCTATTTTACCAGAATCAACTAAACGCTATTTCTATTTAACTGCTACTAGCCCTAATTTTCCGGATAATATAGAAATGCGTTTAGGATTATCCGGATGATCTTTAAATGGTTTTGATAAATTAGGAATAATAGCTAAAAGCTAATTATTAGCTATTAGCTATTTTATTTTTCTAGGAGGAAATGGGCAAGATTTGATTTTAGGAGACAACATGATGACACAAGATTTGCCAAATAAACAATACGCAGTGGTAATGGTAACGGCATCTTCCCAAGCAGAAGCCGAGAAAATAGCTAAAAATTTAGTGGAAAATAAATTAGCTGCTTGTGTTAGTATTATGCCAATAAATTCTATTTATACTTGGCGTGGGGAAGTTTGCCAAGAGGCAGAATGGCAACTTGTTATTAAAACTGATTTAACTATATTTGATGTGTTAGCTGCTAAAATTCGCGAGTTACATTCCTACGAAGTCCCCGAAATTATTGCCCTGCCTATTGTAGCTGGCTCACCACCTTATTTACAATGGATTTCGGAACAAGTTTTTCTAGGTTAAGGGTGTTTTTTTATTAGGGTGCTAAGTTTAATCTAAATCTTAAGTTCCTATAATTATTTTTAGGTAAATTTGTAGGTAAGTAAGGTTTATAATTGGCTGGCATCTGTTTTTTTTGGTAAAATATTAATGATAATTTTCGTATTTAAGAAAAAAATATGATGAATATTAAACCAAATTGGCTGTTAAATAAATGGTGGTTTAGTTGGAGCGATCGCAGTTTAATTTTTATTATTACCTTGGCAAGTATATTAGCTTTTATACCCCAAGTTAGGCAAGTTAGGGCAGAAAATTTACAAGATTATTCTATAGCCAATACTTTCGTAAAAAGTGAGAAAGATATTACCTTATTAGAGAATAATAAACCTATTGATAGACAAATTAATAATAAAGAAGTTCATACTTATCAAGTAAAAGTAAATACAGGGGAATATTTAAATATTGTTATAGAACAAAAAAATGTTGATTTCGAGGTAATTTTATTAGGAGAAGATGGTAAAAATATTATAAAAATAGATGATTATGAAGCCCCAGAGTCGGAATCTATGGTGATGATAGCCGATAAATCGGGAGTGTATAATATTCAAGTTCGATCGCTAGAGAATTCCGGTTATTATCAAATTAAAATTAAGGATTGGCGATCGGCTACAGAATTAGATAAAAAAATAGTCCAAGCAACTATATTTTATGCTGAGGCTGAAGAATTAAAAATACAATCATCACTAACTGCTCAGGAAACTGCTATTAAAAAATATGAACAAGCATTACCCCTGTTTCGGGAAATAGGCGATCAACGAAAACAAGCAGCAATTTTTAATAATATTGCTACTATCTATAAAAATTTAGGTAACACACAAAGAGCTTTAGAATTATATAATCAAGCCTTGTCAATTATTCGTGATGTAGGGAATAAAATAGAACAAGCCACTTTGCTGCATAATCTCGCTATAGTTTATCATAATTTAGGAGAAAATCAAAAAGCTTTAGAATTGTATAATCAAGCTTTACCTCTCTGGCAAAGTGCAGGGAAACTGAGTGCAGAAGCTAATACTTTGCTAGGTATAGGTAGAATTTATAATATTTTAGGCGATCGACCAAAAACATTAGATTATTATAATAAAGCCTTGCAATTAAGTCGCACTATTAATGATAAAAAAAACGAAGCTAGTATTTTAAGTAATATTGGGGGTATTTATTGGGAATTAGGAGCAAATAATATTATAATCAAGCTTTGAATATCAGACAAAAAATAGGGGAGGTGGAGCAGCTATTATTTTAATTAATTTAGGTCATATTTATAGTGATTTAGGTGATAAACAGAAAGCACTAGCATATTATAATCAAGCATTATCAATAAATCAAAAATTAGGCAATAAAGCAACTTTGGCAACTATTTTTAATAGTATTGGATTTGTATATTGGACGATGGGAGAATATCAAAAGGCTCTGGATTCTTATAATCAAGCTTTACCGCTAAGGCAAGCGGTAGGCGATCGCTATGGGGAATCTATTACTATTAATAATATAGCCGTAGTTTATGGAAGTTTACAGTAAAATAACAAAGCCATAGAATATTATCATAAATCTTTAGCTTTAGCTAGGGCAGTAGGAGATAAATCTGGGGAAGCTAAAACCCTCAATAATATTGGTTTAAGCTATTGGAATTTAGGAGATAGTAAAAAAGCTTTAGAATATTATAATCAGTCATTGCCTATCAGAAAAGCCCTGGGCGATCGCGCAGGAGAAGCTATTACTTTAAATAATATTGGTCAGCTTTCTAGTATGTTAGGGAACCAGCAAAAAGCCATTGAATATTATCAGCAAGCTTTAGAAATATTAAAATTAATAAAAAATCCCCAACTAGAAGCTAGTACTTTTAATAATATCGGTCAAAGTTATAAATTTTTAGGAGATAAGAAAAAAGCCTTAGAATATTATAATCAAGCACTCCCTCTCCGGCGACAAGTAGGCGATCGCCCTGGAGAAGCGACTACTCTTTACAGTATGGCTATTTTGAAAAAAGATGAAGGTAATTTTCCTGGTGCGATCGCAGATATAGAAGCAGCGATTAAAATTATCGAAGAAATACGCATTAAAATAAATAATCAAGACTTACGGAAATCTTATTTTGCATCCGTACAAGATTATTATGAATTTTATATTGGTTTATTAATGCAATTGCATAAAAATTACCCATCTCAAGGTTATGATGCTAAAGCCTTACAAGTGAGCGAAAAAGCTAAAGCTCGTTCCCTATTAGAAATGCTAACAGCAGCAAAGACAGATATTCGCTCTGGCGTAGATACTAAATTATTAGAGCAAGAAAAAAATTTACAAAAACAAATCAATATAGCAGCCGATCGCTTAGAAAAATTAGCTAATAGCAAAGACAAAAACCGCATAAATAAACTCCAACAAAATCTGGAAACTTTATTAAGTAAATATCAACAAATTCAAGCAGAAATTCGCGTCACAAGTCCCCGTTATGCTGCCCTTACCCAGCCTCAGCCTTTAACAGTAACACAAATTCAACAACAAATACTAGATGATAATACCTTATTGTTAGAATATGCTTTAGGGAAAGAGCGGAGTTATTTATGGGTAATTAGTAAAAATAATATAGCTAGTTATGAATTATCAAAGCGAGAAAAAATAGAAGCAGCAGCAAAGATTTTTCAAACTAGCTTAACTGCACCAACACAAAGAAATAGACGGCAAATAGTGGCAAAAGCGGCTAATAATTTAAGCGAAATAATTCTAAAGCCAGCAGTTGATAAATTAGCAAATAAACGCTTATTAATAGTAGCAGATGGAGTTTTACAATATATTCCTTTTTCTGCCTTAAATTTACCAGTAAAATCGACAGATAATACCCAATTATTACCTTTAATAAATAAACATGAAATTATTACTATTCCCTCAGCATCAACTTTAGGAATTTTACGCCGTGATTTAGGGGGCCGTAAATCAGCACCCAAGGCGATCGCTGTCATTGCCGATCCAGTATTTAATCACCAAGACGAACGAATTAAGAAAAATATAAATAACTCATTGCCTAGTCAATTACCTATTAAAATTAGCATAATAGATCAACAATTACAAAGGGCTGCTAATAATGCTGGAATATCTTGGAATAGATTACCTTTTACTCGCACTGAAGCCGCAAATATTCTCGCTTTAGTACCAGAAAAAGACCGCGAACAAGTATTAGATTTTAACGCTAATGTAGCAAATGTAACTAATCCTAATTTATCGAAATATCGGATATTACATTTAGCTACTCATGGTTTTGTGAATACTGAAAAGCCAGAATTATCAAGAATTATTTTATCATTATTTGATGAAAAAGGTAATCCTCAAAATGGCGTGTTAAGATTACAGGATATTTATAATCTGAATTTAGCCACAGATTTAGTAGTTTTAAGTGCTTGTGAAACTGGATTAGGTAAAGATATAAAAGGGGAAGTTTTAATAGGTTTAACTAGGGGATTTATGTATGCTGGAGCGCCGCGATTAGTTGTATCTTTGTGGAGTGTTGATGATGAAGCCACATCACAACTTATGGTGAAATTTTATCGCGGAATGTTACAAGATAAATTATCTCCAGCAGCAGCTTTAAGAGCAGCACAGATAAAAATGCAGAAAAATAGTAAATGGTCATCACCTTATGATTGGGCTGCTTTTACTTTACAAGGGGAATGGCGCTAAATATAAGCATTAAATGGAAATTTATAGCGCCGATCGCCCTTAGTTTTTTAATAATTTCTTTAATCTTTTTTTGGAGATGAGCAGCCATGTTTTTTGCCATTAGGCATAATAGCACCGCACAGATCCGCACCAGTTAGTTTAATATCAGTAATATCTGCATTTTCTAAATTAGCATCCCTGAGAATAGAATCAATTAAATTAGCACTTTTTAAATTAGCACCTCTGAGATCTGCACCAGTTAAATCGGAGCCATTTAAATCTGTTTGCTCCATAATTGCACCTCGAAAATTAGTCATAGTTAAATTAGCATTTCTTAGAGTAGCACCGCTCAATTTAGCACCACTTAAATTAGCTTCTCGAAGGATAGCATTTCTGAGTTTAATACTGGTTAAATTAGCACCATTAAGATTAGTCGATCGTAAATTAGCACCTGTCAACGCTGCATCAGTTAAATTTGCTCCGCTTAAGTCTGCACCAGTAAGATTAACATTTTCTAAATATATATTTTGTAACTGAGCGCCCCTGAGTTGAGCATCCTCCAGATTAGCATTTTTTAGTATTATTTGTAATAGGTTAGCATTAGCTAAATTAGCATTAGCTAAATTAGCATTTTGTAAATCAGTTCCCAACAAGTCAGCACCCCGAAGATCAGCCCCTTCTAAATCTGCACCCATCATATTAGCACCTCGAAGATCAGCCCCCCTCAGATCGGCTCCTTTCAGTTTGGCATTAACTAAATATATAGTATGTAGACTAGCTCCTCTGAGATCGCAATCTTGGCAATTATTAGTTTCTAGTAATTTTTTAACTGTAATCATATTTTCAGTACGACCTGGAATTGCTAAACCAATGTAAATAACTATATACAAGCTAGAAAAATTAGTGAGATGAGTTATTAAGGTTTTAAATTTCATTTTACTTGTCCTCCATAATTAGATTATTTTGAGAAATATAATTTTCTCCTATATGATATAATTATATTATAATATATTTTCGTTGTCTAGGCTGTTTTTCCCATATATTATATGAATTTTATATTAGCAAATATTACCAAAAACACCAAAAATTATATTTAGGCTTTAAACCCTTTTATATTAGGTATCTTTTCTATAAATCTTGATTGTATGTTTTTGAGAAAAATACCATTAGTCAAGGCACTTATTATAAATACTGCCATTTAAACCTAAAGCCTAAAATCTTTTCATTCTTGTTAAGGAGTTTCTTGTTAACCCCCGTATAACAGGAAAATTGGCAATAAAATTTATGATAAAATTTGCTATAATATATCAATAAAATTGCAAACTGCCTGCGCCTGTGGTGATACAACAGCCCAGCAAGCTATAAGCAAAAATTTCTCAAAATTGTTGAGGAGATGTGTTAGAAAATGTCAGCCAAATTATTATTAGTTGATGATGAACCCGGATTAAGAGAAGCAGTAAAAGCTTATTTAGAAGACAGTGGTTTTACTGTTAATGCTGTTAGTAATGCCCAAGATGGCTGGGAAATGTTACAACAAAATTCCGCAGACTTGGTAATTACAGATATTATGATGCCACAAGTAAATGGCTATGAATTTCTTAAACAATTACGGGCAGATAATCGATTTAAAACTTTACCAGTGGTTTTTCTAACAGCTAAAGGCATGACATCCGATCGCATACAAGGTTATCATGCTGGTTGCGATGCCTATATTTCTAAACCCTTTGTTCCTGATGAATTAGTTGCCATTGTCGAAAATTTACTCGAACGCAGAGCAGCTATTGTAGCTGAAGGTAGCGAAACCGCAGAAATAGCTGATTTAGTGAAACAAATAGCAGAAATTAAAGCTTTATTAACCGGACGTAATGGCATCGCTGTTACACCTTCACCTATTAAAATTGACCTAACTCCTAGAGAGCAAAGTGTCATGGATTTAGTCGCAGAAGGATTAATGAATAAAGAAATAGCCCGTCGTTTAGAAACCAGTGTTCGTAATGTGGAAAAATACGTAAGTCGGTTATTTAGCAAAACTGGAACCAGTAGCCGCACTGAGTTAGTCCGTTATGCCTTAGAACATGGTTTAACTAAATAATTGCCTAAAATATAGGGGATGGTTGATTTAAATTATTTGTAATTATCCATCAAACTTGCCAACCGCCCCTACAATGGCTTTCATATCTTTGTAATTATGAATTTTCATTTATTTTCATAAAATAATCATAGTAAATTATAGTATAATTATATGAATAATTATAGTATAATTATATTATAATCCTCGCCAATTGTTTTTAGGAGACAAAATATTGAGGCTGAGTCTTAATTAACTTCACCTTTATTAAATAATCTATCATTACCGAAAAAATATGATAACTGAAAAGCTAGTAATTGAAAATTTTGCAGGTTTAAATTATATAGATATTGAAATTAAAAAAATCAATATTTTAATTGGTCCGCAGGCAAGTGGAAAAAGTATTATTGCTAAAATTTTGTTTTATTGTAAAGGATTAATTAGTAAAATCTTGACTCAAGGAATGAATCGTAAAGGAAAGCGAGAATTTGATCAAGAATTAAAAACAACTTTTGCCGAATATTTTCCAATGGATTCTTGGGGTGAAAAAAGTTTTTCGATTTGTTATTATATTGGTGAAGAATATATTAAAATCAAATCATCTAAAACCAGTAATAATTTTTTTAATATTGAATATTCTGATTTTTATAAAAATAGCTTCAATAGAGTTAGAGAAAAATCAAAACAGATTCAAAAAAAATTTGAGGAAGAAGAGGAGCATAATCAAACCTTTTTTTCTCAATTAGAGATAGAGATGATGTTTGAATATAGGAAACATTTTTTGGATGAAGTTTCTCAAAAATTCAGCCCAGAGGTGTCATTTTCTCAGTTATTTATTCCTGCAGGGCGGTTATTTTTTGCACATCTGCACAAGAATATTTTTAGCTTTCTTTCACAAAATAATACAATTGATCTTGATCCTTTCTTGGTAGAATTTGGTGTTTACTATGATAGAGTAAAAAAGATAGGCAGAATGAATAAGAGTAGAGAACATAAAGATTTTAAATCTTTAGATATAGATTCTCTTAAAAATAAAATTTTAGTAGGACAGTATCTTCAAATTAAGGGAAAAGATTATTTAAAGATGAGCGATGGTCGTCAAATTCAATTATCAAACTGTTCTTCTGGTCAACAAGAAGCACTACCACTTACTCTGATATTAGAAAGTATTATATTTTTTAATCGTGGTTTAACAGGTCAATCTATTTATATTGAAGAACCGGAAGCTCATTTATTTCCAACAGCCCAAAAAAATATTGTGGATTTAATTGCAACAGTTTATAATAGCACAAAGGAGCGATCGCAATTTTTTATAATGACCCATAGCCCTTATATTCTTACCTCGTTTAATAACTTATTACAAGCAGGTATTTTAGCAAAAAATGCGGCAAAAGATAAGTTAAAACGAATCATCAAAATTGTGCCAAAATCTCGGTTTTTAAATACTGATGAAATGGCTGTATATAGTTT
>CAWUOF010000141.1:0-9069 GCA_963923765.1 uncultured bacterium
AGTACGAGTTAAAATAAAATAGGCGATCGCTGCCAATAACAACACGATACCATACAGCGCAACTGGCATGGCTGTAAAATTATTTTCCCCCATCCATCCTGTGACAAATGGAATTAGAGACAACCAAAATAATAAATGTAAATTAGCCCAAAGCGTTCTACCATTTACTTGCCGCACAGCTTGTAATAAATGATGATGATTATTCCAATAGATACCAACATAGATAAAACTGATTATATAGCTTAACAATACAGGAATAATAGGCATTAATACCTCTAAACTATCTCCATGTGGTACTTTTAATTCTAAAATTGTGATGATAATAGCTATTACTCCATCACTAAATGCTTCTAATCTGCCTTTATTCATGGTAAATTATCCTTTATGGTTATTAAATTAATTACTAGAGGGCATCAGCAGCAATATTTAAGCTATATAATCAGTATTTAAAGTTCTGATGCACCCTATTTTTTATGGTATAATTGGGGATAAATTTAATTTATCTTTGCAATTTTGCCCAGACAAAACCGGCGCCTACACCTTGCACTCTTGCCATTTTAATCCAAAGTAGTGTGAGATGTTCTAAATGTAAACTAGCGGAAAGATTGCCAGTATCTACCGGTTCTCAACCCATTTCTACACAAAGAGTAGATATAATTTGTTTAGCAGTTGTATCATTTCCTGCTATTAACATAGCCGGTTTAAGGTCGCCATAGCCAGGATAAATGTTATTTTCAAAGTTTTCAAAGCCTTAGATAGTAAAGGCTTTTACTACTTTAGCATTAGGTACAAGACTTTGAACAAATTCACCGCCAGACTGTTGATTATTGAGTCCATGAGTTAAACCAGGGCCAACAGGATTAGTACAATCAACTATAATTTTTCCAGATACATCACCGGCTTCTGCTAATGCTGCTTGATTTGCTGCGGAGTAGCTAGAAAAATTACTTCGGCAGAGGCGATCGCGGTGGTGAGGCAACTTGTAATTTAGGATATTTTGCTAAAGCTGCTTTTACACTGTCGGAATTGCGATCGCGGGCGGCAATTCTCACAGTATGACCTAATGCTACTAGATGACCTGCTAAAGCGGATCCAACTTGTCCAATACCAATAAAGGCAATATTCATTAGTTTCATTCCTTAATGCTTCTTAGACTAATTTAGCTATTTTTCTGAATTTTATTATTGTCCAGTAATTAAATTACCATCGCGTACTACATAAAATTGATATCTAGCCAGCATAGGAAGAAAATTTATTAGATAAATTGCGTTATTTACCAGCTTGTATGTGTTAAACAATTAATTATGTTCATTGGCTTGAAGAAATGATTTTTTCGGACAAAATATAATTAGCCCATTAGTATAACTAAATATGTAAACCTTTATATAAAAATTCAACATTTCTGCATAATTTACTATAACAATATAATTCAAACTAAGTTTTTATAGTTCGATAAAAACCTAATTGTTTGTAGTTAAACAATCACTTTATTAGTCTCTTGGAAAATATTAAGTTTTGTTACGATATTCAACTTTTCTATAATGGATATATCCCAAAAAATATGCTAGTTTATGCTATCTATAGGTATTATGGGAAAATTCAGGAGCAACTACCTAGCTGGTAGACGGCAGAAAAACCAGCTAGAAAAAAAGGAAATCATACCTAATTTGGCCAAAATTTTTTGGTGGTAAAAAAATAAAATATGGTAATGTTTATCTGTGAATTATTACCAAAATCGTGTATATAAACGATCGCGCACTAAATTAAATCAGTTAAAATAATTATGATAGGTCAATTATTGGATCGGCGGTATCACATCATCCAAGTTTTGGGTAAGGGAAAATTTGGTGAAACCTACATGGCTAGGGACACCGGCAATGCTGATAGCCCTACCTGTGTAATCAAACATCTAAAACCTGCTAGTAATGACCAATTAACCCTGGAAATAGTCAGAAAGTTATTTCAGGATGAAGTAGAAATATTGAAAAAATTAAGCGATCGCAATAATCTGGATGAGTCAATGAGCGATCGCCTTCCCAGACTATTAACATATTTTGAAGAAAACCAAGAATTTTATCTAGTCCAAGAATTTATAGAAGGAAATTCCCTCAGTCAAGAATTACAAGCAGGAAAACCCTGGACAGAAATACAAGTAATAGAATTATTATTAGAAATAACCAATATTTTAGTATTTATGCATAGTCATGGCATCATGCACCGTGACCTAAAACCAGAAAATATTATCCGTCGTAGCACTAACCAAAAATTAGTTTTAATCGATATTGCTACTATTAATCAAGTCTGCACCCAAATAATTATAGAAAATGGCAATATCAGTACTACTCTAGCTATTGATACTCCTAGTTATATACCGATGGAACAAAAACAAGGCAAGCCGAGATTTGCCAGTGATATTTATGCGTTAGGCATGATAGGCATTCAAGCCTTAACAGGAATGCATCCCTATCAATTCCAGCAAGATATTAACACCAAGGAAATTATCTGGCAGCATTTAATCTCAGCTAGTCCTGAATTATTAGAAATTTTGACTACTATGACGCGATATCATTTCAGCGATCGCTATCAAAATGCCCAGGAATTATTACCAGTAATCCAAAACTTAGTAAATACTCGCCCTCAGTCTATAAATAATCATCCAGAAACTACGAAAAATTCAGATTTAGTGATTTCAGAATATGTAGTTTTTTCTGATTATATAGTTGCCGCTAATAATACCTCTTCCCCAGAATTAGCAAATAGGGCGATCGAATCTCAGATTGAATCTAATCAGCTTTCTGAAACTTCAGTACATACTTACAAAAAAAACAATTTTATTAAATCCATCAGAAATCTAAATGCCGATAACCTATTTTTGCTGATATTTGGCGTAATATTTGGTGGTATTACTCTTTGTTTCGCTATAATTGCCTACTTAGAATTAACCCGCCCAGCTTTTAATTTAAAAGTAAATCCTATATCTTTGTTTGACCCCAATAAAGGCTTAAGCTTTGTTCTAAATTCTGGGCATAAAAAAACTCCACTGAAAAATCCTCAAAATTCAAAAGACAAGGCTACAAAAAACCGAGCTAAAATTAATACAGTTAATAGTAATAATAAAGCCAAAAATAATATTAAATTAGATTCTGAGTACGCTTGGCTGGCTACTAAAAAAGTATCGGCAAAAGATTTACAAGGCAAAAGTACTTTTGAATTAGATATTATGCGAAATACAATTTATGCTCGTCATGGGCGCAGATTTAGAAGTCGCACAATGCAAACCTATTTTGATAAACAACCCTGGTATAATCCCAAATATCCTTTTAAAGAATTTCCTGATTCTTTATTATCACCCATAGAACAAGAAAATTTAGAAAAAATCTGGGAATATCAAAAACGTAAAAATTAACTTTATCAATATTTTTTTAGACTCTGCCTGCGCGTTTTTACTTTCCAAAAAAGCGATCGCGTAACTTTCTTTAGGGAGGTTATAATAATTGACATACCAATAAGCTTTGAGATACAAAATATTGACTTAAATTTCGTCTTGTTCAAAAAATTCTGTTGCAAAAAACAACCAATTTTTTAAAATATATATTAATCCATTCATTTAAATTAGAATATTTTTATTGAATGTTATTTAATCTATTTTTCAGATTTTTTTTATAATGGTTTTGATATTCCAAAAATTAATAAATAATTAGCATAATATGAAATAACAAAACCCCAACTAAAATATATTTTTTTTAATAAATAGTCAGTAGAAAAAATATTTAAAATATATTAATTATAATAGAAAACAGGCAATAGGTAGTTAAAAATTATTATTTATAATTTTAAAAATTGGCAAACCCAATATTTAATTAAAATGTGTGATTAAATGTGTAATTAAATTTATTACATGGAAAATTTTGGCAGAAATGCAGATAATTGGAAAATTTATGGGCATTAATTTTTGTAGGTATTGCCAAAAGTGTAGCTGATAATGAAATAGCTAGAAAAAGCCATGAAATGATTATACAAATTTTCCGGAAAAAATGCTTCTGCCAAATACTGAAATGAAAAACTGAAAAAAAATTACAAAAATCTGTTATTCCTAGTGTTTTTTGTTGCCAGGGAAATCTAGCTAAGATATGGATTGAAAAATTTTTTAAGCCTCCTCATATTCTGCCATAGATTCTTCCAGATTTTCTAGGATATCTTCTATGATTTCTGCTGCTTCTTGGTTAGAAATATCTAAGGCTTCTTGTAACTTGCTAACAAATTCATTTTTTTCGTCGGGAATTTCTCCGTCAACTATAATCATGGCTATGGCAGCAGCAAAAGCTGTTTCTGGTAAATCTTCTGAAAGATATTTCATGGCGGTATTATAAAGAGCGCCAATACCTTTTTGGTCAAAAATTCCGAGAATTTTATCAATAATTTCTGCTAAATCATCTTCATCATAACTATCAAAGAATTCTATTCTACTAAGAATGGTAGCAAATGCTTCTGTTTGTACATCAGAACTTTCTATATCTGCAAAAGCAGCCACCATTGCTAGGGCTGCAACTGATTCTTCTGGGGCGAGAGTTTCTTTGGCTGTATCTTTAGTGTTGAATATATCATCATACTTGCCCATTCTAGTTTTCTCCTTGCTGTAAATCCTTGTTAGTTATAACACTAAGACTTAATATTTCTCTAGTATTGGTAATAAATTTTTGCTAAATATAAAAAAACTATATATTACTAAAGCTAGAAGTATCTGGGTTTGGTGAAAGTTGCTTGGGTAGATTATGGGGTATATTTTTATGCGATCGATTTTTGACAAACCATCATAATTTTTCTCCTATTTGGCTGATAAATATATTAATTTTTAGTAAAAATTACAACATTATTTTTTGAGAATGTGTAATTATACTATGTTTATTTTTTTTAGCTATAGGTGAGATATTAAATTTTTATTAAAACCTAAAAATATTTGAGGGTGCGTTAAATTTTTAAAATTTGTCTGCACCCGAAAATTAAATAAAATAACCAGGCACACTATATATTATGTTATTGATTACCAGGTAATTTTAAGCTAAACATCGTTCAATGGTTGCTATTACTGACTCAGCTAAGGCAGAAAGATCATAGCCACCCTCTAAGCCAAAGAGTATTTTGTTAGTAATTTGCAAACAATAATCTGTGAATACACCAAAATCATTAGGTTGTAGTTGAATACCTGCTAAAAGATCATCGGCATTGGCATCATAGCCGGCACTAACTATTAATAAATCCGGTTGAAATTGTTGTAAAAAAGGGATAATTTGTTCTTGAAATGCTGCCTCATATTCTAAGAAAGTACTCCCAATACTCATGGGAACATTAAGAACATTATTACAGACTCCTTTATCGCTTTTATATCCAGTACCCGGATAGCATGGTGATTGGTGGAGGGAACAATAAATAATTTGGGGGTTATTTTCCACTATAGCTTGTGTTCCATTGCCGTGATGTACATCCCAATCAAGGATAGCAACTCGTTGGATTTCTGGGTTTTCTAAGGCATAATTAGCGGCGATCGCAGCATTAGAAAACAGACAAAAACCCATACCGCGATCGCTGAGGGCATGATGTCCAGGAGGACGGGCTAACACAAAACTTGGTTTATGGTTTTTGATGACATAATCAACCCCATCTAACCAAGCACTAATAGCTAACAGTGCTATATCGTAACTGCGGGAACAAATAGGAGTATCTTGATCAAGATAACCGCCACCACGAGTAGCTAAATTCCATACCTCTTCAATGTAATCTTGAGTATGAACTTTTTGTAATATTGGCATTACCGATCGCGTTTTAATTGGTGTAGGTAATTGCCAGTTAATTTTATCAGACCAAGCAACAGTTTTTAACGCTTCTACAATCGCAGTTAATCTTTCTGGTCGTTCCGGATGAAAGCGTCCAGTTTCGTGTAAGAGAAATTCCTCAGAGTAAATCACAGGTAACATAGTACAGCCAACCGATTTAACCCGATCTAGTTTTTATTTTCTCGGTCTATGTTAGCAGTTTATAGCAGACAAAATATGTTAAAATTTTATACGCAAGTTAAGTTATTTGGCGCATATAGACTGGATAAAGTCAGTTTTTTGTCAAATTTTGGTTTATATTTGCCGATTTCTCAGATTAATGGAGTTTTTTAAACTGTATGACCATTTCCCAAGAGCGGATTATCCCTACGGATTTACGTCAGGAAATGTCCCGGTCTTATCTGGAATACGCGATGAGCGTAATTGTAGGTCGGGCGCTTCCAGATGCTAGGGATGGTCTGAAACCCGTGCATCGTCGCATTCTTTACGCTATGCACGAATTGGGATTAAGTCCCGATCGCCCTTTTCGTAAATGCGCCCGTGTTGTCGGGGAAGTGCTAGGTAAATATCATCCTCACGGCGATACCGCAGTGTATGATGCTTTAGTGCGGATGGCTCAAGATTTTTCCATGCGCGATCCTCTAATCGATGGACACGGTAACTTCGGTTCAATTGATAACGATCCGCCCGCAGCCATGCGATATACAGAATGTCGTTTGCGATCGCTAACAACTGATGCATTATTACAAGATATTGAATCAGAAACAGTAGATTTCATCGATAATTTTGATGGTTCCCAACAAGAACCAACGGTTTTACCGGCTCGCATTCCCCAAATTTTATTAAATGGTTCATCGGGAATTGCAGTCGGCATGGCGACTAATATTCCTCCCCACAATTTAGGAGAATTAATAGATGGTTTGGTAGCGTTAATTCATAATCCAGAAATTACCGATATTCAACTAATGCAATATATACCCGGTCCTGACTTTCCCACAGGCGGGCAAATTCTGGGTACAAATGCTATCAAAGAAGCCTATACTACCGGGCGAGGTTCGATTACAATGCGCGGAGTAGCGCAAATCGAAACTATTGAACATCGCAACCGTCCCGATCGAGATGCAATTATCATTACTCAACTGCCTTATCAAACTAATAAAGCAGCATTAATCGAAAAAATCGCCGAGTTGGTAAATGATAAAAAACTAGAAGGAATTGCCGATATTAGGGATGAAAGCGATCGGGATGGAATGCGAATAGTAATCGAACTTAAACGCGACGCCTATCCCCGTGTTGTTTTAAACAATCTTTACAAACAAACCCCATTACAATCTAATTTTGGAGCTAATATGCTGGCTCTCGTTAATGGGGAACCCCAACTAATCAGCATTAAAAAATTCCTCCAGGTTTTCCTAGATTTTCGGATTGAATGCATTACCCGTCGCACTCGCTACGAACTCGAAAAAGCCGAAGAACGCGATCGACTTTTACAAGGTTTATTAATCGCTTTGGCTAATTTAGATGCCATTGTTGCTTTAATTCGCCATGCTGCCGACGCACCAACAGCCAAGACAGAATTAATTGAAAATTACGGTCTTTCTGATGTGCAAGCAGATGCAATTTTACAAATGCAACTGCGGCGACTAACTGCCCTAGAAGCTGAAAAAATTCGCGCCGAACATGAAGATTTGCAAGTTAAAATTGCGGATTTACAAAATATTTTGGCGAACATAAATCGGATTTTAGAAATCATTGAAAATGAAGTACAAGGGTTAAAGAAAACTCACGGAACCCCCCGACGCACAGTAATTGAACACGCAGAAGGAGAAATAGAAGAAACTGATTTAATCGCCAATGAAAAAGCCCTGATTTTACTAACAGAACAAGGCTACATTAAACGGATGCCCGTTAATACTTTTGAAGCGCAAAGTCGCGGTACTCGCGGTAAAGCAGCTAACAAAATGAAGGAAGATGACGGGATAGAACATTTTTTAACTTGTTGCGACCACGATCGCGTACTTTTCTTTAGCGATCGAGGTGTTGTTTACTGCTTAAGTGCTTATCAAATTCCAATGGGTTCGCGGGCAGCAAGAGGTACCCCGATCGTGCAAATGCTGCCTATTCCCATGAATGAAAAAATTACCTCGATCGTAGCAGTTAGTCAATTTGCCGAAGATGAATATTTAGTCATGTTGACTAAACGCGGTTTTATCAAAAAAACTGCTTTGTCTGCCTTTAGTAATATCCGCACTAATGGATTAATTGCTATTTCCCTAGAAGAAAACGATCAATTGCGTTGGGTGCGTCGTGCCCGTGAAGATGATAGTATCATTATTGCTACTCGTCAAGGTATGGCAATTCATTTCCGCGCCGATCGCGATCAATTACGTCCTTTGGGTAGGGCTACTCGTGGCGTAAAATCCATGAATTTACGCTCCGGTGATGAATTAATTAGCATGGATATTCTCTCAGCGCAAGTGATAGCAGCCCTCGCTCAAATTGCCAGCGAAGATAACGACTCGGAAGAAGAAGAAATTGAAATTCAAAATAATGATGATGGGGAAAATACTGCTACTTCTCCAGAGTCAAGTTGCGATATAGGACCTTGGGTTTTAATTATTACTACTGGTGGCTATGGTAAGCGAGTACCTGTTTCTCAGTTTCGCTTACAAAATCGTGCCGGTCAAGGTGTCAGGGCAACTAAATTTAAGCAACATAAACTACAAGATCAAATGGCAGCTTTACGCATTGTTAATCAAGATGATGAATTAATGATGGTAACGAGTCGCGGTATTATTATTCGTCAAGCTGTGAAAGCTATTTCCTGTCAGTCTCGATCGGGTACAGGAGTAAGAGTACAGCGTTTAGATGAAGATGATGCGATCGCTGCTGTAGCTTTAGTACCACCTTCTAATGGAGAGGAAGAATTAGAAGGAGGCGAAGAAGAAGCATAAATATATCTAATTTCCCCTAGAATATTAACCCCGTTTTTCCTGATAATTCGGGGTTATGTACATTCATATTATTGTTAAATTCCCCCTAAAAATATAGGTTAAAATAAATACAATAAATCCCAAAAATCAACAAATAAACCTACCCAAACCCATCACTAATATGCAACTTTATATTACCTTGGTATAACCTATAAAATGTATTACAAATTAATTAAAATTGCTCTTATAAAAATCCATCATATTTTAACTCCAATCATTGCTTTAATTAGCGGTCTAAGTATGGC
>CAWUOF010000142.1:0-9053 GCA_963923765.1 uncultured bacterium
AAACAGTATCTTAAGTAAGCAAATATCTATTATTTTGCTTCATAGTTTATGCAGCCCTATCGACAACGTTAATGGTTTTGTGGATAAAATGAATTTAAATCATTGCTAAACACAAGATAAAAAATTGTTGTTGCGCTTTAGCGCAAAAATAGACTACGCAAAAAACAGTATCTTAAGTAAGCAAATATCTATTATTTTGCTTCATAGTTTATGCAGCGCTAAAGCGCAACAACATTATTAACGCGCTAAAGCGCAACAACGGCGCAACAACGGCGCAACAACATTATTAACGCGCTAAAGCGCAACAACAAAGCGCAACAACAAAGCGCAACAATGGCGCAACAATGGCGCAACAATTGTTATTTATTAGGGGTTTTCATTGCTTATCGAAAATCCTCTTTTTGTTGGTTTATTTTCAGATAATTGTACTTGAAAAGAGATTTTATCTGTTATTTCTCCCATTTTTACCTGTAAATTCCAATTACCCGGTTGTAAATCCCAGAATATAGAATTACTATTATTAGTAGCTAGTTTTTTCCCATTTAACCACCATTCAATAGGCTGTTTAGGTATTAAATTTAGTTTAAATTCTAAAGGTTGTGATTCTCCAGGATTTAAAATAAAATAATCATCATTTTCAGGAAAAATTATTTTTAGAGATGGAGCAGGTTTAGGAGGATTTTCTAAGTCTAATTGCTGATTATTTTCGGTATATAAATATTCTTGCACGATCGAGGTACAATCAGGCGTAGGAGATAAACCAGTTTCTGCACAAATAGGGCGTTTTTCCATACCTACAGGGGGAGAAAATGCGGCAGGTTCTTGATTTTCATGTAAGTGTAACATGATGCGGTTCCATAAAGGTGCTGCGCCGGTTACTCCTGACACTTCTTGTAGGCGATCGCCGTTAAAATTTCCTACCCAAGTTGCGACAGTATAATCATTAGTAAATCCCACTGTCCAAGTATCGCGAAAATCGGAAGAAGTACCCGTTTTTACTGCTGCTGGAAAGGGTAATTTTAACACTGAATCAACACCAAAAGCTGTAGCCCTAGCATGGGAATCACTTAAGATATCGGTAATTAAAGCCCAAGTAGCCGGAGAATCTATTTTAGTAGAAGTTGTTAAATTTTGCTGGTTATTTGTAGTATCAAAAAATGTAGTTAATGGGATTAATTCTCCCTGTCTTGCTATTACTAAATAAGCCCTAGCTAATTCCCATAAACTCACTTCACCACTACCTAAACTTAATCCTAAACCGTAATATTCTGGGGTTTGGTTTAAATGGGTAAATCCTAATTCATGTAAACGAGATAAAAAATTATCTACTCCTACTTTTTCTAATAATTTGACTGCGGGAATATTTAGAGAATTTGCTAAGGCTATTCTGACTCTAACTAAGCCTTGAAATGTTTCGTGATAATCTTTTGGGCTGTAAATTTTTGCGCCAGGGATGGCATAATGGGTAGGAATATCTGCTAAAATACTATTTGGTTGAATTATGCCTTTTTCTAAAGCTAATTCATATAGAAATGGTTTCAAGGTTGAACCAGGTTGTCGTAAGGCTTGTACACCATCATTACGCCCTAATTGGGTGATATCAAAGTAATTAGGAGAACCAATATATGCTAATATTTCCCCTGTGTGATTATCAATAACTAAAGCGGCAGCGTGATGGACATTATTAGGTTTTAAACTGTTAATTAATTCCTCTATTTGGGTTTGTAAAAACTGTTGTAAAGGGCGATCGAGGGTGGTTTTTATCTGCGATCGATGTGGTTTTGGTAATTGATTGGCTAACCAAAATAAAAAATGGGGTGCGGCAATAATTCCTGGATGATTAGATTGTAATAAAATTTCTTCTTTAGCTGCTAAATTAGCTTGTGCGGAGGTAATATAACCATCTTCAACTAGGCGATCGAGTACATATTTTTGTCGTTTTTTTAATGGTTCCCAAAGATAATAAGGATTAAAACGATTAGGATTATTTGGAATAGCTGCAAGAATAGTCGCTTGAGCAAGATTTAATTCCGATGCAGGTATGCCAAAATAGTTACGGGATGCTGCTTCTACTCCATAAATATTACCCCCCATTGGTAGTCGATTAATATAGGCGGCTATAATTTCATCTTTACTCATTCCTGCTGTTAGTCGCCAAGCTGTCCAAATTTCTTGGGATTTGCCTAAAATCATGCTAGGGTTATTATCTAACATTCGTGCTAATTGCATGGTAATTGTTGATGCACCCGACATGATTTTTTTAGCTTGAATTGCTTCCAGAATTGCTCGCGATATGGCTATTATATCTAAAGCGCCATGTTGATAAAAGCGTTTGTCTTCGGCAGCAATAATGGCTTGGATAAAATAGGGAGAAACTTGATTTAATGGTACTACTGCGGTATGATTTTGGTCGCTAGTTAGAATTATTCCTAATGGTAAATTATGACGATCGCTAAATTCGATCGCTTGTTGTTCCTGGGTAATATCTACTGCTCGAATAGGAATAAAATAAGGTATAATCCGAATTGTTAAAATTAACAGTAGAAAAGTTAGGGTAACTTTTATTATTTTTTTATATTTACCTGGCGATCGCTGCCAAATATTCGGAATAATTTGATAGAAAAAATATTTAGATTGCCTCATTATTTAATCCTCTAATTAATTCTTATATTTAGTACATCAGAAATAATAATTAATTTTTTTAAACTTTACCTATTTATCCAAAGTAGTATAAATTTTATGTTATCCTATTTTAGTAGTAAATTACCAATAAATTATGATAATTAAAAACATGAATAATATTGATATTTTTGATATTTCTAAATTTAAGCAAAATTTAATTTTAAATCAAAATATTGCTGTCTATACTGCGGAAAAAGGAGATAAATCTCAATATGTCACGGGTTTAAGTCTTATGATAGGGGAGATACCTGCTTTATTATTGTGGGGTTCATTATGGTTCATTCCCTTAATATTTGTAGCGTGGTTTTTATGGCGTCGAAATAAAAGTGTTTAATATGACAAACAAATCAAAAAAGATGCGATCGCCTTTGCTAGAATTAGAAAATAGTTTAATTAAGAATTGTATAGATTTACGAAAAAAGACTGGAGGAAGTGCGATCGTATAAATAGCTATTAGGAAAAAAATCATGGAAAAAATTAGTCTAATTATAAAACATGGGCTACGGTTTCTATTTATCTCAATACTGGTAATAGTAATCACAGGATGTAGCATAAATAATCTTTTCGCCAAAAATCAAAAATTACCACCAGTTACACCTTTAAATACTCCCCAAATACCCAACTGGATAGCAGAAATTACCCCCACAGGAAACGCTGAAGCAAAAGCCCAAATTCGCATAATATTTAAAGAACCTTTAATACCCATTGAAAGCCTAGATACTCCAGCACAACAAGCCAAATTAAAGCAATTTGAAATTACCCCAGCTATACCAGGTCAATTTCGTTTTTTAACACCAAAAATGGTAGGATTTCAACCAGAAAAAGCCCTACCTAAAGCTACCCGAATTAAAGTAACAGTAAAAAGCGGTTTAAGTGATTTAAAAAATAATCGTTTAGAGGAAGATTTAGCCTGGACTTTTACCACTGAAACTATCAAACTAACTAATTTACCAACTATCAAAAAAAATGCAGATTCCGAACCGAAATATATTGATATTAAACCTACTCTCAAATTTACATCAAATGTAGAATTAGATTTAGCTTCTTTACAAGAATATACTAAACTAACTCCAGAGGGTAAAAATACCAAGATACCAATTAAATTTGACTTAGAAAAAGCAGAAACAAAACAACCAGAAAAAAAATTTGATTCTTCCCTGCGCCAATGGAAATATACAATAATTCCTCAGCAAGATTTAGCAAAAGCTACTCGTTATAAATTAGAATTTGCTCCGGGTTTGTTACCTGTATATGGCAATTTACCAACGGAAAAAGCTTTTATAACTACAATAGAAACCTATTCTCCTTTAGCATTCCAAGGGATTAAATTTATTAATCAACCAGATGCAGGAGGCGCTTATGGTAGGTTTGTAAAAGGTAGTGCAGAATTACAATTTAACAACAGCATTATAGCGGCTTCAGCTAAAGAAAATATTAGTATAAATCCGGTTCCCAAAGAAACATCTCATCTAGTTAAAGCTTATGATAATGAGAACACTATTAATATTAATCCTTGGGCATTAGAACCTAATACTAAATATACAATAGCGATCGATAGTAATCTTAAAGATGAATTCGGGCAAACCTTGGGCAAACCAGTTACAGTTAAATATCAAACTGGTGATGTAGCCGGAGAAATTTGGGCACCTTCAGGTTTAAATATTTTCCCAGCAGGTAAAGATTTACAGTTAAATATTTCCACAGTAAATTTACCAGAATCTAGCTACAAAGCAGCATTTAAAATAGTACAACCTACAGATTTAATTTATAACGATTCTGCCTATCCCAGAGGAGAAGGTAAGGATTTATTATCTAAACCTAATACTTGGCAGAAATTTCGAGTATCTGGGCGAAAAAACCAAACCCAAGAAACTACTATTAACCTGCGGGAAAAACTCGGTAATAATACCGGAATGTTAGTATATGGCATCCAGGCAAAAACTAATAAATATGAGGAAAATAATCAGCAAAAATGGCGAGAAAATGAAATTTATGGATTAGTACAATTAACTAATTTAGGAGTATTTACCCAATGGTTTCCTGATTCTGGAATAGTGAGAGTTAATCATCTATCTGATGGTGCGGCAGTAGATGGGGCAAATGTAGAAATTTATGAATCTAAATTAGAGGAAAAATCCCCTACAGGAACAAATGCTTGTGCAACGGGAAAAACTGATAAAAATGGGATGGTATTTTTTTCTAGCCAAAATTTGCAGGAATGTATGAAAGGGCAAGTTTTTGCAGAGGCACCAAAATTATTAGTAATTGCCAGGGAAGGAAAAGATTGGGCTTTTACTCGTAGTTTAGATTATAGTGGCGCCTATGGTTATGGAATAAATAATACTAATTGGCAAGGGAAAAAGCCAGAATCTAGGGGAATAATTTTTTCCGATCGACAACTGTATCAGCCCGGAGAAAAAGTACAGCTTACTGGGGCTGCTTACTATGTGCAAAATGGTAATATCAAACAAGATAAAAATACTCGATATGCCATCACTTTACAAAGTCCAGATGGTCAAAAAACCGATTTAGGTACGAAAATAACTAATAATTTTGGTACTTTTTCCCTGGAATTGCCTTTAAAAAATAGTCAAGCTTTAGGTTATTATTCAGTGCGATCGACATCCGAAAATGGTACAGAAATTACCGGACAATTTCGTGTAGCTGAATTTAAACCACCTAATTTCAAAGTTAATTTAAACTTAGATAAAAAATTTGCCACAATAGGCGATAAAATTACAAGTCAAGCAGTCAGTAATTATCTCTTTGGTTTACCTGTTGAAGCTGGAAAAGCTACCTATTATGTAACTCGCCAAAAAACAGAATTTAAACCCCAAGGTTGGGATAATTTTTACTTTGGTCGTCAATGGTTTTGGCCAGAAGAAATCCCCTCGGTTCCTAGCGATGTTTTACAGCAAAGTGATGTATTAAATGGGGAAGGTAAAGGCAGTCAAACAGTAACATTAGCTAACGATTTACCCTATCCCATGCAGTATCGGGTAGATGTAGAAGTAGCAGATGTTTCTAACCTTTCTGTTTCAGATTCCCAGACATTTACAGCCTTACCAAGTAATCGATTAATTGGTTTAAAAAGTGATTTTGTTGCTGATGCTGGTAAAACTTTTCCGGTGGAGGTTATTGTTACTGATGCTACCGGAAAAATCAGCGCCGGGGAACGAGTAAAAATCGAACTGCAACAGATGAAATATAGCAGCGTTACGCGAGTTATAGAAGGTAGTCGTACTCCTAAAAATCAGGTAGAATATAAAACAATAATGCAAACAGAAATTAAATCTAGTGATAATCCTGGATCTGTGGCGTTAATTGCTCCTGAATCTGGATCTTATCGAATTAGAGCTAATTTTGTTGATGCTAAGGATGAAATAACTGCTACTGATGTGCAAATTTGGGTGACAGGAGATAATTTAGTCAGATGGGGAAGGAAGGGCGATCGAGATGATCATTTGCAAGTAAAACTCGATAAAAATACTTACAAAATTGGAGAAACTGCTACTGCTTTAATTCAATCTCCCTACCCCGAAGGCGAATTATATTTTGCCGTAATTCGTAACAAAATCCTTTATCAAACTATTACTAAAGTCAAAGGAGGTGCGCCCCAAATACAATTTAAAATTACCCCTGATATGTTACCCAATGCTGCCATAGAAGCAGTATTAATACGTCAAGGTTTACCCTTAGAAAAAGTAGAACCGGAAAGCGTAGAAAACTTGATGCAAGTTGGCTTTACTCCCTTTAAAATTAACTTAGAAGATAAATATTTACAACTGCAAATCACCCCAAACTCACCTGAATTACAACCCGGTACAACGGCAAATATTCAACTAGAATTAAAGGATAAACAAGGTCAACCAATACGCGGACAATTAACTGTGATGGTAGTAAATGAAGCGGTATTACAACTAAGCGGTTATCGTCCACCAGATTTGGTAAAAACTGTTTATGCTGAACAGTCTATTTCTACTCGTTTTAGTGATAATCGTGGCGAAGTAGTTTTACAACCTATTTCTTCACCTTTACAAAAAGGTTGGGGTTACGGTGGCGGTTTTTCCGCAGGTGCAGCAAATACTCGAATTCGCCAAAATTTTCAAGCTTTAGCTTATTATAATCCTGGGGTAATTACCGATAGTAATGGTAAAGCCGAAGTAAGTTTTAAATTACCTGATGATTTAACCACTTGGCGAGTAATGGCAGTTGCTAGTAGTGATGATATGCGGTTTGCTAATGCCGATGCTACTTTTATTGCCACTAAGTCACTAATGGCTAATCCTATTTTACCACAGTTTGCTCGTATAGGAGATAATTTTTCTGGGGGAATATCAGTTACTAATAATACCCAACAAACAGGGAATTTAGAAATTAATACTTCTGTTAATGGGGCTGTAAAATTAGCAAATAACAAAGGCTATTTGCAAACTCCAGCAGAATCTGGTATTCGTGCTTATCGTTTGCCAATGGTGGCGACAAATGCGGGGGAATCTCAGATTAGTTTTAAGACGCAAATTAATGGCATTACTGATGCTTTGACAGTGCCTTTACAGGTAAAAAATATGGAGGTAATGGAACAGGTAGTAGAAACTGGTACAACTAATCATCAGGTAAAAATTCCTGTGAATGTTGATAAAAAAGTTATGCCTGATGTGGGAGGGTTACAAGTTTCGATCGCCAGTACCTTAATACCAGAAATTACCGCCCCAGCCCAGCAAGTTTTAGATGAGGAACAATTACCATTTTTAGAACCTGCGGCAAGTGCATTAACTATTGCAGCAAACTTACAAAATCTTTCGCAAAAATACGGTCAGACTTTTGCAAAATTTAATCCACCCCAAGTAGCAGCAAAGGCAATAGAAAAATTACAAAAATTACAATTACCTGATGGTGGTTTTGCCTATACACCTGGACAAAAAAACTCCGATCCTTTTGTTTCTCCCTATGCCGCCGTAGCTTTAACTAAGGCATCAAAAGCTTTTCCTAATGCGGTAGATTTAGAAATGATTTCTCGCTTAAATGGTTACTTAAAGAAAATCATTGCTAATCCGGGAATTTATGATTTTTGCAAACAAAATTTATGTAAAAATCAAATACGTTTAGATGCCTTAATTGCTTTAGCAGAAATGGGAGAAAAACGCAATGATTTTTTAGCGGATATTTATACCCAACGGGATGATTTTGATTTAGTTACTCAGCTTAAATTAGCCCGTTATTTATCTTTATTTCCTGAATGGAAACAGGAATCTAAAACCCTGTTTAATCAATTGCAGGAAATTATCTATCAAACAGGTCGATCGGCTGTGATAAATTTGCCGAAAGGTTGGGGTTGGATGGATTCTCCCACAACTGCCCAAGCAGAAGCTTTGCGTTTAGGAATTGCTCAAAATCTGAAATCAGAAACTATCGATCGCCTATTGCAAGGATTGTTAAATTTGCGACGAAATGGTACTTGGCAAAACACCTATGATAATGCTGAAGCACTAACAGCTTTACTAGAATATAGTCAATTAGAACCTACCCCACCTAATTTTACTGCTACGGTGAAACTAGCAGGGAAAAAATTAGATTCTATTCGGTTTAATGGCTATCGTAATCCTAGCTTAT
This sequence comes from uncultured bacterium, assembly GCA_963923765.1. Lineage (GTDB taxonomy): Bacteria > Cyanobacteriota > Cyanobacteriia > Cyanobacteriales > CAWUOF01 > CAWUOF01. The sequence goes on from CAWUOF010000142.1 coordinate 8,296, forward strand.
CTATTAATGTCGCAATGGATAATTTACCGCGCAATCGTCACGATTTAATTATCCAAAAATCCGGACAAGGTATGCTACATTATTTAGTCAATTATCGCTATGTTTTGCAGGGAAATCAACCAGGAAAATATAACGGTTTGCGAATAATACGAGAAATTAGCCAAGTTAATCAACAAAAGATTCTGGAAAAAATTGGAATGCAAACACCACCAGCGTTAAATATAAAAGTCGGTCAAGTGTTTGATATTGGCTTGGAAATTATCACCGATCGCCCGGTAGAAAAGGTAGTAATTACTGACCCTCTCCCTGCTGGTTTTGAGGCGATCGATAATAGCTTTATAACTGCAACAAAATCTGTACAAGCAAAATCAGATGATTTCGGATTTAAAACTATCTATCGCGATCGAGTAGTTGCCTATAGCGATCGCCTTGAAACAGGTATTTATCAGTTACATTATCTAGTGCGATCGGTTACTCCTGGTAATTTTAATTGGCCCGGTGCTGAAGTTCATTTACAATATGCACCGGAAGAATTTGGGCGATCGGCTGATGCTAATTTGATCATCAAAGAATGAGATAATAGAATCAACAGAATAAATAAACCCGGTTGTTTACAGTAACCGGGTTTTTATAGTATGACCAAACCTTCTACACCTTACTATATTGTTTCCCAATTTCTCGCAACATATTAGTAAAATTATACTGGTCATCTTCATTATATAACCTGTCTCTTATACACATCTGACGCTGCCGACGAT
>CAWUOF010000143.1:0-9018 GCA_963923765.1 uncultured bacterium
TTTTGTTTTGTCTTAGTTCAATCTTTGGAAAAACATATTAAAAGGCTTGAGAATATCAACGCACAAAAGAAAAGAAAAAAATAAATGATAATAGCCAACTATACCAAAACTGCTTTTGAGCAAGTCATATAAGACTATCTTCTAACTCAATGTTATATTTTAAAAAAAACTCTTTTTGACAAAACTCTTGCCATTTTTTCTGAAAAGACGATCGCCTTTGCACCTGTCAACTTTTAGCCGCTAAGTTAAGGGAATTAGGTATTGATCCGGATAATTTATAAGCCGATCGCCCTCAATATTCAATAAAAACCGCAGATAAATTTTATTTTAATCTTATCTACGGTTAATTTTACATAATCTAAAGTTAAATCCTTTACTCAAAAACTACAGTTTTATTACCATAAACTAACACTCGATTTTGCAAGTGAAAACGCACCGCCCTAGCTAAAACTATTCGCTCTAAATCCTTACCTTTCCGAATTAAATCTTCTACATCATCGCGGTGACTAACTCGCACTACATCCTGTTCAATAATTGGTCCGGCATCTAAATCTTCTGTAATATAATGGGCGGTGGCACCGATAACTTTTACTCCCCTTTCATAAGCTCTTTCGTAGGGATTTGCACCTGCAAAAGCTGGTAAAAATGAGTGATGTATATTAATAATTCGGGGGAATGCTGCGATAAACTCTGGGGTTAAAATTTGCATATATTTAGCTAGAACTACTAAGTCTATTTTATATTTTTTTAAAAGCTTTAGCTGTTTTTCTTCCTGTTGAGATTTAGTTTCTTTAGTGATGGGGATGTGATAGAAATCAGCGCCAAATTGTTCGGCTAAACCTTGTAAATTAGGGTGATTGCTAATAATTAAAGGTATTTCGCCAATAAATTCTTTCGATCGATGCCGCCAAATTAAATCTAACATACAGTGATTTTGTTTACTAACCCAGATAGCTATACGGGGTACAGTATCAGAAAATAATAATTCCCATTGGGCTTGTAAAGGTTCAGCAATTTTTTGAAAAGCTGGTGCTATTTCTTCGCGAGATAAATCAAAATCTTTTAATTGCCATTCTATACGAGAAAGAAATACTTTAGCTGTAAAATCTGTATGATGATCAGCATGGATAATATTACCATTATGGGAATAGATAAAATTAGCAATTTGGGCGACAAGTCCTCGGCGATCGGGACAAGAAACCAATAAAGTAGCAGTAGGAGTTGCCATATTTTTTATCCTCAATAATATAAAATAGGATAATTTAATTATATAATTATGATTAAGTAATTTACTCAGATGCAATGTATTTATATATGCAAATCATTAAATTAAATATTAAATTTTCTGAAATTTTTAGCAGCAATTTTAGAAATATTACGCCAAGATAATATTTATATCCTTACAACTCTAGCGAGGGAAATTATGGCATTTGATTATGATCTGTTTGTAATTGGTGCGGGGTCAGGTGGTCTGGCTTCTTCTAAGCGGGCTGCCTCTTATGGAGCAAAAGTAGCCATTGCAGAAAGCGATCTTGTTGGGGGCACTTGTGTTATCCGAGGTTGTATTCCAAAAAAATTAATGGTATATGCTTCTAAATTTTCCCACCTGTACGAAGATGCTGTAGGCTATGGTTGGGATGAGTGCCATAGTAACTTTAATTGGCCGAAACTTGTGGAAACTGTAGATAAAGAAGTGCGGCGTTTAAGTCAATTACATATTAATTATCTGGAAAAAGCCGGAGTAGAATTAATTAACGGTCATGCTAAATTTATTGATGCTCATACTGTGGAAGTAGGAGACCGGAAAATTACTGCGGAAAAAATCTTAATAGCTGTGGGCGGAGAAGCTGTTAAGCCTGATATTCCTGGTATTGAACATACTATTACTTCTCGACAAATATTTTTACAGAAAGAACAGCCGAAAAAATTAGTTATTCTTGGTGGTGGTTATATTGCGGTAGAATTTGCTGCCATTATGAAGGGCTTAGGGAGTGAAGTTACAGAAATTATCCGCCGAGATTTGATTTTAGCTGGTTTTGATGACGATATTCGCCAGGATATCCAAGCAGGAATGACGAAAAAAGGTATTAATATTCTTGGCAAAACTACTGTAGAAAAAATTGAAAAAGTAGAGGATGGTTTACAGTTAACTTTAGTGGGTGAAGGTGCAGGAAATATAACTGTAGATGCTATTCTTTGCGCTATGGGTAGGAAACCAAATTTAGCAGGTTTGGGGTTAGAAAATGCTGGGGTGGAAGTGGCTAACGGTGTAATAGTAGTAGATGAATATAGCCGAACTAATCAGGAAAATATTTTTGCAGTGGGGGACTGTACCGATCGCAAAAATCTTACTCCAGTGGCGATCGCAGAAGGTCGTGCTTTTGCTGATAGTGAATTTGGTAACAATCAGCGCCATATTAGTTATGATAATATCGCCTCTGCAATTTTTTCTCAACCAGAAGCCGCTACAGTGGGCTTAACTGAAGCTGAAGCTAAAGAAAAATTAGGAGAAGAAGGGGTACAAATTTATCGGGCTAAATTCCGTCCTTTATTTCACAGTTTAACTGGTCGAGATGAAAAAACTACTGTGAAATTAGTAATTGATAAAAATAGCGATCGTGTATTAGGTGCCCATATGGTCGGTGACTATGCTGCCGAAATTATCCAAGGTATAGCAATAGCTGTAAAAATGGGTGCCACTAAAAAAGATTTCGATGCTACTATTGGCATTCATCCTTCCACCGCCGAAGAATTTGTCACTTTACGTTAATACCTCTTAACTAATAAAAGTGCGTTAGATAAAACTCTAAAAAATTAATAGCAATTTTTCAGATCTAACGCACTAATAACTAGGTTATTTATCATTGGAATTGATTTGAATTAATTAGCCTAGCCTAATTAGTAATAATTGATGAGAATTGCTGAAATTTTATGATTAGAAATTATAGCCAACTCCCAAGCGAAATTCTGCATCAACATTATCTAAAAATAACAGGTTTAATGCTCCAGTAACGGTAAAATCACGACTTAAAACGTAATCTACACCACCAGTTAACATGAAATTAAACTGAGTATCTGTATTATTATCGATCGAAATTGCTGCACCAAGTCCGAAAAATGGTGCTAACTTATCGAAAGGAGTTTCAGTTTCTAAATTAAGTTGAGGTAAATCGATCGTTACTGGAAAACGTAAATCTACACCATCGCTAAAAGCAACTGTAGGGCGGAAAGAAATACTAACAGGTGTTTCTTGTAGATCTATTTCAGTAATTTTTAATTTACTGACTACAGCAAAACGTACCGGATCGCTAAATTGAACACCCGCACCGACATAATTATCTCCGGCGCGACCATTACCAACAAACCGACGCCCCCCTTTAGTACTTTGAGGTTTGGCAGTTGGGGGAGGGGTTACTGGCTGTGTTGGTTGTAGTTGTGGTGGCGGTACAGGAGTTTGAGCAATTTGGACACCTAGATCGGCAGCAGAAGTAGAAATTTTAGGGCTAAAAATTGTATTTTCTACAGTTGTTTCTGCACTAATTTTGGGTGTAAGTTTTATAGTTTGAGCGCTTCCCAAATTACTATCAGCGAGTTTGATGTGGGGAATTTGTATAGACTCGCTTAATTTTTCTGGATTATCCAGATTAATTTTATTATTTTTTAAGCTTGATGCTCCTAACTGTATGGTATAAGCTGGAATTTCTACTACTGCTTTGGCTGGGGTGTTAGGGCTGATGTTGGTAATTTCTGTTACAGTGGGTTTTAGTTCTGGGACTGGTGATAAGGCGGAAGTTGTTACCCCAAGTTTAGTGGTTTCTGCTTGAGCAGATAGACCGCTAACCGCTATAGTTAAAGCGGTGAGACTTAGGATAGAAGGTATTTGGTTGCTAAAATTTGGTTTCACGGTCACTCCTCTATAGTTATTGGTTGTGCGGATCGCATTTTTTACCACGCCTATATAAGTAATACCGCTTTAATTACAGGCGTGGGGTTTTGTGTGCGCCCATCCGTAGTGTGCTGATTCTACTAAAAATATATATCATTATTTTGCTGAATTTACACTTTTACATTGTATTTATAATGGCAGTCGTGAACATTAAGAAATCTTAACACACAAAATTTTTACTAAAAAACTATAAACCATCCCAGTTAAATCAAAATTGTATTTTATTTTGACCAGAATATTTACCGCATTATTTAAGGCTGTATTAATTAATTTTACCTAATTATTTTTACTCAACCCCTAATATTAATGAGTATTTTTTTTAATATAGCGTGTCTCATAAATGACTTGGGAAATATCTAATTTATTAGACACCATTACTAACCAGCCTTTGGGCGTGTCATAGGTTTAAACTATATTATATAAATTAAATATTGGGTATGACGCACCCTATAAATATAATCTTAGTGGGATATTATTTAATTTATGCCTTTATAGTAATTAACTCATGGTGGCTATATAATATACATTTGTAAGAAAATGACCAAAAATCAATTTTTACTAAAAAATATCACAGAATTTTTACTATTTTATATTCTTTGTTAAAAAACTTTTGCTAGAAGTATTATAATAAAAACACAATCCAAACTAAAAAAATAAAACATCAAAATATGACAGCAGTATCAAAAGTAATTATTATCGGTGGTGGTATTGGAGGTTTAACCCTAGCCCGTGCCTGTCTTGATGTCGGTATCTCAGTAGAATTATACGAAAAACGTAATCTCGATGCTATGTTATCAGGGCCGGGAGGTATTTTTATTCAACGTAATGCTTTGCAAGTCTACAAACTATTACAATCAGGAGATATTTATCAGAAATTTTATCAACAGGGAGGTAAGATACTTAAAGGCGGTTTTTTTAATAAAAAGGGAAAACCTCTCTATATTAATTCCCCTGAGTTTATTAATAAAAATGATTTGGGTGTTTGTCTGTTAAGACCGGAATTGCAAAAAATTTTATGGGAAGCTTTACCAGAGGGAATAGTACACCCAGGTATTGCCTTGGAAAATTTCGAGGATACTGGTAATAGTGTTAAAGTCTTTTTTTCTGATGGTAGTACTACTGAAGGTGATATTTTAGTCGGTGCTGATGGTCTTTATTCTAAAGTACGAGCTAAACAAGAAGGTAGGGAAAGGTTAGAAGAACCTGTTTATAGTGGTAGTTGCTGTTGGCGAGGATATTTTAACGCTGCTGATGTATATTTAGATCCCCAATATAGTTGGGGAGAATTTTGGGGAAAAGGCGATCGCTTTGGTTATTTTGATGTGGGAGGCGATCGCTTTAGTTTCTATGCATTTAAAAATACTCCTGCTGGTGGTAATGATGAAGCTTTAGGTGGTTCATTAAATGTTTTACGTACTGTGTTTAAAGATTATGGCGACCCTATACCAGCCATTATTCAGGCTTTAGATAATACTAAAATTTACCGAGATGATATTGTCGATCGACCACCAATGGGTAGTCAATGGGGAAAAGGAAGAGTAACTTTAATAGGAGATGCTGCACATCCGGTTCAACCTAATCTCGGTCAAGGTGGTTGTATGGCGGTGGAAGATGCTTTTGAATTAACTAAATTATTATCTATTAATAAAGGAAATGGAGAAAGTGTTTCATCTATATTAAGACAATTTGAGGCTAGTCGCACTCAGCGAGTTACTCAGGTTTTTAATGTTTCCAGACAAATAGGTAAATTAGGACAAGCTGATACAGTTATAGGATGTTTTTTAAGAAATTGGATTTATGAGCTTACTCCTACTTGGTTGGCTAATTTACAGTTTAAATGGTTGTTTGATTATCAGCCGACATGGGAATAGGATTTGGAATTTTAGAGTTTTGATTTTGAAGGCTAGGAAATATTTAAATATATTCTAAAGGCAATCTTTGGGCGGTGTCAGAATATAAATAAAAAAGACTAGATATTTTATCTAGTCTTTGTCATCATAACCGAGGATTTGACTTGATTTTTTAATAGCGATCACCTTTTTTAATGTGATTGTTTCATCGCGGCATTAAATTGTTTAAGTTGCTCAGGTGTTAAAAGAGATTGTATTTTAATTTTAGCATTCTTAGGAATTTGATGGATTTCTGCTATTTGAATATCAGTTAGTTTCAAATGGGGGGTGATTTATTTTTGCCGTTGTCACCTGGGCTATTTCCTCTGGTTTATAAACTGCTTCTATTTGTTTTTCAGCACTTTCACGAATTACTTTGATTTGTGATAATTGGTCATGGTTTAAGCTCAAATCTTTAGCCATATTTTTGTTATCTTGTATAAGTTAGAGTATGATTAGGAGAAATAGGAGATGCGAAGCAGCTAAATTTAAAGCCACCCTATTAGGTAATCAAAAAGCGGAGTTGCAAATAAGGCGTTTCCTTTTGATATACTTGATGTTTTTTTTAACCTATTTACAGCATAGTCATAAAATTTTTTAGATAACAGAATAGAAAGTAATATATTCAATCAGGAAAAAAGGCATAGTTTTTACTAGGAAAAAAGTCATAGTAACTTATTACTAAAAATAAATAGATATAAATAAACAAAAAAAGACCAGATTAAATATCTAGTCTTGTATATGAGTGAGGGTTGAGTTTTAAACCGATTGCCTATTTCAGCTTTCAAAGTATCTAAATCATAATTGGTTTAATATGTTAAGCAATAGTATAAATAGTCATTTTTACAATATGACTTTTGTCATGGTTGATATTTTTTGTCCACAGAAAATTATAAAAACAGCCATATTTAATCAGGTATTAGGCGCGGTTGATTTTAAAAATATGCTTATTGTTAGTATATATAGGGGCGATCGCACCTTGTCAGTACCAATAATAGTGATATACTGTATTGCTCTAATATATTAATTTTTGTAACAATATTGGTTATTTTGCATAAAAATAGCAGCTTTGACCGATATATAGGTAGAACTACAATAACAATACGAGGTTTATTATTTAAGGTTGTTGGAAAAATTAAACATCTAATAGCCCTTTTTTGACGTGATTTCTTAGTCGTAAATAGTTTATATAAATATTTCGTAAGGCATCTTTAGTTATGTATAAAATACGTTAGGGCTACGTTATGGCAAAGCCAGAAATTATTAATTTAAGCCATTAAAATTTAATCTGCAATATCGCCCCATACCAATTAATTTATAATGAAATTAATTTTAATGAAATTAAATTTATTTAACCTTTATTTAACCCGTTTTTGTTCACCTTGATAACGGATATACTCACCAACAAAGGCTAACATTCCCGATGCCGTCATTAATAATACACTGAGAGCATTAATATCTGGTTTAACTCCTGTACGAATACGGCTAAATATTTCCATTGGTAGAGTATTTGCACCACTTCCAGAGGTAAAACTAGCTATGAGCAAGTCATCCATACTGAGTACAAAAGAAAGCAGACAACCAGAAATAATTCCTGGCATTAATTGGGGTAATAATACTTGTAAAAAGGCTTGTACAGGAGTTGCACCTAAGTCAAGGGCTGCTTCTTCCAAATAGGGATTTAAATCAGCTAAACGAGTGGAAACTGCTAGGGCAATATAACTAATACAAAAAACTATATGGGCGGCGACAACTGTCCAGATATTCAGGGGGAAACTGACGACAGCTAAAAATATTAGAGTAGCAACAGCGATCGCAATATCGGGAATGATCAGGGGGAGATAGGAAATAAAACGATATAAAGATTGTCCAGGAAAGCGATAGCGAGTTAAGCCAACTGCCATCAAAGTACCAAGTATGGCTGATATGACAATTGCTGAGAAAGCTACTACTAAACTACTGCGGAGTGCGGTTAAAATGCGAGCATCTTGGAATAATTTTGCATACCATTCTAGGGTAAATCCTTCCCATCCAGCACTATAGGCAGATTTATTAAAACTATAGAATGTTAGCACTAAAATAGGCAGGTACATAAAAATAAACATGAGTATGGTAAAAACTACCTGCCAAGATATCCGGAATGGAGTTTTGGTTTTTATCATATCTGGGGTTATTTCCTCCTTTTGTTGATCGCTGATGATTTTTTCCATACTAATTTCACCTAATTTTTGCTAGTTGTAAAGTTGTAAATTGTAAAGTTGTAAATTGTCAATTTGTAAATAATTTAATTTCTTTATTTCAATTACTTTCTTTTCCTTCTAGCATTAAGTTGCATTCAAATTTATAATATCCGGAAAATTTTTCCATGCTATTATGCATTTTTTAATTACCGTTTCGGAGTAGCTTCTCCAAATTTAATCAAAAGTGCGATCGCGATACTGACTGCAAAAATTAATACCATACTCAATGACGAACCAAATCCCCAGTTTTGGGTAGCACCGAGAAACTGATTATAAATTAATCTCGCCATTGTCATGCTAGTAGCACCGCCGAGCAATTCTGGATCGACAAAATCCCCCAAACAAGAAATAAATACTAGTAAAGAACCTGCCGCAATACCTGATAAACTTTGTGGTACTGTTATTTTCCAGAAAGTTTGGATGGGATTAGCACCTAAATCTGCTGCCGCTTCTAGCAAGCGTTTATCTAGTTTTTCTAGGGAGGCATAGAGGATAGTTACTATATAGGGTAAATAACTATAACTCATACCAATTAACACTGCGGGTTCTTGGTTGAGTATATTTAAAGCTGGTAAGCCAAATATTCCTAGAAATGAGTTAAGAACTCCTGTAGGGCGTAAAATGGTAATCCAAGCGTAGGAACGCAGTAGAGAAGATGTCCACAAGGGTAAAATAAACCCTAATAATAGTAAATTTCGCCATCGTTTAGGCGATAATACTGCTATCCAATAGGCAACAGGAAAACCTAATAGTAAACAAATTATAGTAGTACCTGTAGAAAAAAATAAGGAACGACCTATTACCTGTCGGATAATTGGATCGAAAAAGACACGATTATAGTTAACAAGTGGCCAAGATGGGTTAACTATTTCCCCTGGGCGGATATTTGGTACTAAACTAAGTTGAAAAATGACTAAGGTAGGTAATACCAGCAACAAAGTTA
>CAWUOF010000144.1:0-8978 GCA_963923765.1 uncultured bacterium
GCAAATTATTATTTATGGGCGATCGGTGGGTTCCGGGCCTTCGGTAGATTTGGCTAGTCGAGAATCTGTAGCCGGCTTAATATTAGAAAGTAGCTTTACTACTGCCTTTCGAGTAATGACAGTAATTCCTATTTTTCCCTTTGATAAATTTGCCAACATTAATAAAATCAAACAAGTTAACGCGCCAGTTTTAATCATGCATGGTACAAAAGACGATTTAATTCCGATGTGGCACTCAGAAAAATTATTTGCTGCTGCAAATGAACCAAAAAAATTTATTCCTATTGCTAATGCAGGACATAATGATTTAATTCAAATCGCAGGCGATCGCTATCCCCAAATTATGCAAGAATTTGCCAAAACTTTAAAATCTAAATAGGTAATTGATTAGGGATAAAACTAGCTAAAAGATAACTTTTGATAATAATCACACCGGAAAAAGAAATTAAATTAAGAAACTGCCGCTAATTGCTATAGCAATATAGCGGTGTAAGACTTTAATCTTCTTCCCCAGCGTGATAGGAACTCCGCACCAGAGGGCCAGAGCGAACATGGGCAAAACCCATGTCACGGGCGATCGCACCAAGGCGATCGAATTCTGCGGGAGACCAGTATTTTTGCACAGGTAAATGATCTAAAGATGGGCGCATATATTGGCCAATAGTCAGGCGATCGCACTCGATCGCTCGTAAATCTGCCATAGTTGTAATAATTTCCGCTTCCGTTTCCCCATGTCCCAACATTAACCCCGATTTAGTCGGTATATTTGGGTCAATTTCCTTAACAAATCGCAATACAGCCAAACTTCTGTCATACTTCGCCCCCCGACGCACACGACCTTGCAAACTTCGCACCGTCTCAATATTGTGGTTATAACAAGCAGGTTTAGCCTTGACCACCATTTCCACACGCTGACGTTGTTGTATTTCCGCAGTTATGCCATCTGGTAATACCCCACCCCAAAAATCTGCGGTTAATACCTCTATTTGAGTTTCCGGGTTTAACTGACGTATTGCCGCCATTGTTGCGACAAACCAGCCAGCGCCAGCATCAGATAAATCATCCCTGGCGACAGAAGTTAAAACCACATACCGCAAACCCAAAAGCTGCACCGCTTCTGCTACCTTTTGCGGTTCCTGGGGGTCTAAAGGCATGGGTGCATGGCCTTTATCCACTTGGCAAAAAGCACACGATCGAGTACAAGTCGGCCCCATAAGCAAAAAAGTCGCCGTCTTCTGGGCATAACATTCACCCCGGTTGGGGCAGCGTCCTTCTTCGCAAATAGTATATATTTGACGTTGTTTAATAATTTGTTGTACGGTAGAAATTTCACTAGCTTTACCAATAGAACGCCGCAACCAAGGAGGCATAGCTGCGATTTCTGCTCGTAATTGCTGCTTTAATGAAATTTTTTCAGAATTGCGATTAATTTCGGCTGACATAAAAATTTTTAGGTAGTCCAAGTTAGGAAGAAAAAAACCTATTTGATACTATGTTACAAATCTTATTAATTTTTATAAAAATGGCCGTGAGGAAGAAAAAGCGATTTATTTTTAATTTTTAAGTCCCAGATAGGATTAAGCTATAATAAAAGGTTTAGTTGCTAGGGGAGGATTTAAGTTAAGAATATATAAAGCTGGAAATATTCGAGGAACTTTTGAGCAACTCACCATTAACTATAGTAACTGTGCTATTAACTTGGCATTGAAACTAAAACAGCGAGTTTGGCAGGAATATTACTAATGTATCAGGTCATTTATCAAGCCTGGACTATAAACACTGCTAGACATCAATAATTTTTGCCCCTGTTCTTGACAAAAAGATGTTTTTATGCTGGTAATTGCCTAAGCAATAAATCATCTGGTGAAAAAACAGTAAACGAATCCATATTATTTTGACAAATTACCAGAGGAGTCAATCGTGGCCAATAAAATCCTGGTTATCGATGATAGTAAAGTCATTCAAAAAACTGTCCGCGAGATGTTACCCAAGGGTAACTTTGAAGTTTTAGAAGCTAAAGACGGTGAAGAAGGACTAAAACTAATTGTCCAGGCTCGCCCCAACCTAATTATGTTAGATTTTCTACTACCCAAAGTTAGTGGGTGGCAGGTATTTCAAAAAATTCAAAGTAGGGATGAACTAAAAATTATTCCTTTAGTGCTAATGTCGGGACGTAAGGAAGAAGTCACCGAAAAAATTCCGGAACCATTTGAAGATTTTGAATTTATCCCCAAACCTTTTGACCAAAAGCAACTGATCGCCGCAATTAAATCAGCAATGGGTAAAGCTGAACTGGTGAAAAAGAAAATAGGCCCAGGGCCAAAACCAGTACCCCCCCAACCCGTCGCCCCCCCAGCTAGTGGGGGTGCAGCTTCAGGAGACATTGACGCATTGAAAGCGCAAATGGCGAAAATGCAAGCAGAAATTGAGGGGTTAAAGAAACAACTAGCCCAGGTGGTGAATATTATTAAAACTAAAGTTAAGTAGTCCCTGGCTAGGTTGAAAAAGATACTTACTCGCGTCAAAATATAAAGCAGTGTTAAGGGTTTTGTTAAATCAATGCCATTTCATATACCACTGCTCTCAAGGAGTCAGAAGTCAGGATTTTTTTCTTCTGCTACTTCGGCTTCTGTCTCCCCATCTACTATTCCCTCTCCTCCATCTTGTCAAGCTAATTGTGATTTTGATCTAGCCATTGTTGGTGCTGGCATTGTCGGCACAACTCTAGCTAGTGCTTTAAAAAATTCTGGGTTGAAAGTAGCGCTAATTGAAGCACAAAATCCATCTGTAGCCGCAGCGCGAAGGCAAGCTTATGCTATTTCCTTGCTTTCTGGGCGCATTTTTGCCGGAATTGGTGTTTGGGCAAGTATTTTGCCTAAAATTGAAAAGTTTCGCCAAATTCGTTTGTCTGATGCAGATTATTCTGGTGTAGTACAATTTGAGTTAAGCGATTTAGGTACAGAAAATTTAGGTTATGTAGCGGAACATTCGGCGCTGTTAACTTCTTTGCAGGAGTTTTTGCAGGATTGTCATAATGTTACTTGGCTTTGTCCGGCTGAAGTGGTGCAAGTAGATTATCAAAAAGATTTGGTAGATATTCAGATAAAAATTGACGGTGATATCAAGAATATTAAAACTAAATTGTTGGTAGCGGCGGATGGTGCTAAGTCTCCCATTCGCGAAGCTGCTGGTATTCGTACTCGTGGCTGGAAGTATTGGCAGTCTTGTATTACTACTAGGATTAAACCGGAAAAACCACATAATAATATTGCTTATGAAAGGTTTTGGCCGAGTGGACCGTTTGCAATTTTGCCTTTACCTAATAATATTTGTAATATTGTTTGGACTGCTCCCCATGCCGAAGCCCAGGCAATGATGGAAGTAGATGATGCTGAGTTTATGGCTATGCTTAGTCGTCGTTATGGCGACCAAATGGGACGCTTGGAAATGGATGGCAAGCGGTTGATGTTTCAAGTACAATTGATGCAGTGCGATCGCTATGTTTTACCAAGATTAGCTTTAGTTGGTGATGCTGCTCATGGCTGTCATCCTGTCGGTGGACAAGGTTTAAATTTAGGTATTCGCGATGCGGCTGCTTTGGCTGATGTTTTGCAACAGGCGATCGCTCATAATGAAGATATTGGCGATTTGCAGGTATTAAAACGATATGAAAACTGGCGAAAACCACAAAATTTAGTTATTTTAGGTTTTACAGATTTTCTCGATCGAATGTTTTCCAATAATTTTTTGCCTTTGTTAATAATACGTCGTTTGGGTTTGTGGTTATTACAAAATATTCCTCCCTTTAAAATCTTGGCTTTACGATTAATGACTGGTTTAAGCGGTCGTTCTCCTGGTTTAGCACAGCATTAAGTTAAGATATTTAAAATTGATTTTTTTAGGAAATGCATCTCATTTTTGTAAATATATTACTTGGCAACATAACTTTTTTATCTGTTATTTTTTGCCTCTTGCTGATTTATTTACATAATTGAGATGCTATCCATCTTTGGGTGTATATCATATTTGTAAATAATTTAGTTACCCTTTTTTGAACCCTTGATAATAAATTACCAGTAAAAATTTATATTATTAGCCTGTCTCCTCCTAAATAATTCATTTTGCTCAGGTATTTAAAGGTAAAATCACCTATAACTATAAGAAATAATATTTTTTTGTCTCTTGGTAATATTATTTACGCATTTTTTCCGATTTTGATGAATAATTATAAATTAGAATAATTAAAACCTGTCAACCCTACCCTTGGGCAAAAATAGTTGACAGATAACTTTCAGGAGTAAGACAAAGACATGAAAAATGAATATCCTCAAGACTTGAAATATGTCGATAGCCATGAATATGTGCGAGTTGAAGGTGATATTGCTACCATTGGCATTACCTCTTTTGCTGTAAATCAGTTAGGCGATATCGTTTTTATAGAAATGCCGGAAATTAATACAGATGTCACACAAGGTGATAATTTGGGTTCCATAGAATCGGTGAAAGCAGTTGAGTCAATCTATGCTCCCATATCTGGTACAATTGTAGACCGTAATGACTCAGCGATCGATTCTCCAGAAATACTAGGAGAATCTCCATATACCGACGGCTGGATTATCAAAATCCGCATCAGTAACCCAGAAGAATTAGAAACGTTAATGACTGTAGAAAAATATATATCTTTCGTGGAAGGATGATAGGATTTAGTTCTTTTTGCTGGAATATATAGTAATGAAAATTGAATAGTGTACGCTAAAAGTAAGTGATATTTTATATTTTATCAAAACCAGGGATTAGATAATATTAAAATCTCATCAATTAGGTTTTTGCGAACTTACAAGCGTTCACTATTTTAGCAAAGGAGTTGGGATGCAAAGGGGATGCAAAAATTGGAAATTTGCGATTATAGTTAAAATATCCGTAATTATTGTTACTAACTTTGCCCCAACTCCCTGGCGATATGGGCTATACCTTTTATTTAAACCGATGGGGCGATCGATAGAAGGGTTTTTTAACAACTGTGGCGGGGTAAAATTTACCGCGAATTTCTACAGCTATTTCTTGACCAATATTAGCTAAATGGGCGGGAATATAGGCAAGGGCGATCGCACAGTTAAGGGTAGGAGACCAACTACCACTGGTTATTTCTCCTATTATTTCACCATTATTTGCCACCACTAGATAGCCATGTCTAGCAATATGACGTCCTTGCATTTTTATGCCAACTAATTTTAGATTTATTCCTGTTTGTTTTTGTTGTTCTAAAATCGATCTACCGATAAAATTACCTTGGCGATCGAGATGAACTAACCAACCTAAACCAGCTTCTAGGGGTGTGGTAGTATCATTCATATCTTGACCATAAAGTGCCATAGCAGCTTCCAGTCGGAGAGTATCTCGACAGCCTAAGCCACAGGGAGTAACACCAGCCTCCAGAAGAGACTGCCACAATTTCACTCCTACTTCTGTATCTAACATAATTTCAAATCCATCTTCGCCAGTATAACCAGTACGGGCGATAAAAGCTGTTTGACCTAGCAATGGGGTTTCTATATGACCAAAAGCCTTTAATTTGCTTAGATCTACTTCTACTAAAGCCTGAAGATAGGTAACTGCTGTTGGTCCTTGAAGGGCGATAAGGATTTTTTCTTTAGATACATCTTGAAAAGCAATAGCAGTACTTTCCAAATAGGTTAATATCCAGGCTTTATCACGAACCCTGGTAGCAGCATTAACAATAATTACACCTCGTTGTTTACCATTATTATCTATACCTTGATAGTAGAAGATAATATCATCTAAAATACCACCTTCGTCATTTAGTAAGACAGTATATTGTGCTTCTCCTGGTTGTAAACGACTAAGATCGGAAGGTACTAAAAATTGTAATTTTTCAATTAAATTATTGCCTTGCAGGATAAATTTTCCCATGTGGGAAATGTCAAATATTCCAGCAGAGGTTCTTACAGCTTGGTGTTCTTGGGTAATACTGGTATATTGTATTGGCATTTCCCAACCAGCAAAGTCGGTCATTTTAGCTTTTAATTCCACAGAAAGCTGATATAGAGGTGTTCTGGCAAGGCGATCGCCTTCAGATATTTCATCTGGCAACAATTCATTTATTTCTACTGATTTAGCCATATTGCTGTAATTTTAGGTGAACATTTTTTATTTTAAGCCTTATGTTGGAAAATCTCACAAAATATACGGCCTAGTTTTACCTGGGCCGTGTACAGGGAAAAAATTGTTAGGAATTAAGGGGGCGGTATTGGCTATTAAATCTGGTAATAATCTCGATACCACGCGACAAAACGGGGAATTCCTACTGTAATAGCAGTTTGAGGTTTAAAGCCTATATCTTTTTCTAAATTGTCAATATCAGCGTAGGTAGCGGGAACATCACCTGCTTGCATTGGTAATAAATTTTTAATAGCTTTTTTCCCTAAAGATTCTTCTAATATTTCAATAAAATGAAGTAATTCTACGGGGTGATTATTGCCAATATTATATAGTTTATACGGGGCTTTGCTAGTGGCGCGATCGGGATTATCTCCTGACCAATTAGGATTTGGTTGGGGAATTTTATCTAAGACTCCTATAATACCAGTAACAATATCATCTATATAGGTAAAATCCCGTTGCATTTTACCATTATTAAAAACATTAATAGGCTGTGCTGTTAAAATAGATTTTGTAAACAAAAACAGCGCCATATCAGGACGCCCCCAAGGACCATAAACCGTAAAGAAACGTAACCCAGTTGTGGGTAAATGATAGAGATGGCTGTAGGAATGTGCCATCAGTTCATTACTTTTTTTAGTAGCAGCATAAAGACTAATAGGATGGTCAACATTATCATGTACAGAAAAAGGCATTTTGGTATTTGCACCATAAACGGAACTTGAAGAAGCAAATACTAAATGTTTTACCTGGGTGTGACGACACCCTTCTAAAATATTAGCAAATCCTAATAGGTTACTATCAATATATGCCTGGGGATTTTCTAGGGAATATCGCACCCCGGCTTGGGCTGCTAAATGAACTACTTTTTCCGGTTGATATTGGTTGAATAATTCTGCTATTTCTTGGCGATCGGCTATTTCTATTTTTAAAAATTGGAAATTTTTATGATTTTGCAACTGTGCTAACCGCGCCATTTTTAAATTAACATCATAATAATTATTAAGATTATCAATCCCAATAATATTTTCATCTCTGGCTAGAAGTTGTTGGCACAGATGAAAACCGATAAAACCTGCTGCTCCAGTGACTAATATACTGCCCATGAGTTATATTGATTAAAGGCTCCTATAGACTATTTCCGGTGGCAGGGTTTCTGGCTCAAATATTGATTTGATATCCATGAAAATTCCTCCCGGCTGTAGGCATTGTAGCAATTTTTGGCGTGGCATTTTTAAATATTGACGATGGGGGATAGCAAAAAGTATTATATCTAAATTTGATAAATTTTCCCAGTTATTCAGCTTAATGCCATATTCTGCTTCATATTTGCGATTTAGCATTTGCCGGTCGTGAATAAAAGGTGTGATATATTTCTATGGGTGGAAATGAGTTGTAATAGTTGATAAACTATATATACTCCCATTTTTTATTATTGATATTAATTAATAATTTTTTTGGGATTTTTTGGGATTTTTTATAACTTTAATATCAAGGGTATTCTCTAGGATTAATTTTACTAAATGCTTTTTGATTTAGATATATAATCAGTGTAAATTATTGGTATAAATAATTTATAAATTACTCCTACAGTGATGCATATTTATCTAAATTATGCCAATCATTTTTGTTTAGTATATATAACTATAATTTAAAAATATAAATTATCCTAATAAATTTATAATTAATTTTAATCAGATACTTAGCTATTAAAATTTTCTAGTTATTCTATAGTCTATTTTCTCTTTTATAGATTTTTTCAGCCCGTTAGAAATTTTTTTAGATCAATTGGGGCTAAATTTTGCTAAAGTTGCCTAATGGCACTAGATTTTCGATTTGCAATTGCGAGCGACCTCCATCTGGCGCTCCCCCACACTATCTGGGACCATCCCAGTCGCTTTCATCTAGTTGAAGTCAGTATTCCCTCGCTAGAAGCTGTTCTCGAGCATTTGTCTCAACTGGATATTGATTTTTTGTTAATACCTGGAGATTTGACTCAACATGGCGAACCGGATAATCATATTTGGTTACAAGAGCGTTTGGGAAAATTACCTTTTCCTGTTTACGTGATACCGGGCAACCATGATGTGCCAAATTTACTACCCAATAGTCAGTCTATTGGTTTAGATGATTTCCCTTTTTATTATGGCAGTTATGGTTATGGAGATGGGAAAAAACTTTATTATTCCTTAAAAATTCTGCCCCAGGTACGTTTAATTGGTTTAAATTCCAATATGTTTGACGATCGCCAGCAACAAATAGGGCGTTTAGACGATGCACAATTGCTATGGTTAGAAGAAATTCTAGCTAAAGCTGACGAAGAAGTAATTATGGTGATGGTACATCACAATATTATAGAACATCTACCCGGCCAATCTCATCATTCTATGGGGCGGCGTTATATGCTGGAAAATGCACCTTTGCTGCTGCAATTGTTACAAAAAGCTGGCGTAAATTTGGTATTTACAGGTCATTTACACGCTCAGGATGTGGCTTATAAACAAGGTGTTTATGATATTACCACTGGTTCTTTAGTCAGTTATCCCCATCCTTATCGAATTTTGCATTTTTATAGTGATTTTCAAGGGAAAAAATGGCTAAAAATTAAGTCTTATCGAGTAGAATCTTTACCTCAGTGGCCACATTTAGCTAAAATGTCCCGTGAATGGATGGGCGATCGCTCTTTTTCCTTTATGCTGCGTCTATTAACAGAATCTCCTTTAAATTTACCTGTAGCAGAAGCTCAAGAACTTGCACCTAGTTTACGTTATTTTTGGGCGGATATTGCTCAAGGAGAT
>CAWUOF010000145.1:0-8962 GCA_963923765.1 uncultured bacterium
ATTTTGGTTATTAGTATTAATTGTTTGGGCTTCTTTACGCATCTTACTCCAATAGTACGCAGAAACAGCTAAATAATATCCTTGTACAATTGTTTGAGTTGCACTAATAGCAATACCAATGGCAGGAACTGCTGATGCTAAACCTGCTGTACCAACATTAAAAATATCCAAGAAACCTTTAATGGTACTAACTACACCTTTAGCCGTTTCTAATGCTCCTCCAATAATTTCTGAACCTACTTTAATATATTCATTTTTATCATATTTATCGTCACTGGCAATCATATTGATCAGTTCAGCTACAGATTTGATGGTATTAATACCGCTAGACAGGGTACTCATAGCCCCACCAAAACTTCCACTCCAATCACTTACAGATTGAGTTGTTTCTGACTCACTTGCCGATGCAGCTATTTGACTAATACCAGAAGTTAAATTAGCTGTATTAGTTAAGATTTCCCAAATACCCGATATCCAATCAGTAATACCTTTTTGTCCGTTAGTGACTAAATTTTTAATGGATATTGCCATACTGAGGATACCACCAATAGCACCAAAAGTTCCCTTAGCAATATCTAAATCAGTGGTATTAGCATTTTCATCGCTTGCTTTTATTAAATCAACCTTTTCTGATATATTATCTCCTGTATTACCAATTGCTTCATCATTAGCATTTTCTAACAAATCATCGCCTTCTGGCCCTTCTATGTCTGTATTTGTAGGAGATACATTGACATTAAATATTTTACTGGCTCTAATATACTCGGGTGGACTGGAGCCTTCAATTTTATACCATACTATATCAGTATTTTCTTTTATATGATCAGAGTCATTATCGCTAATTTCAACAAAATCACCTTTTTCATATTTAGAACCTTTTGTACCTTTTTCTATTGCTTTTATTGGAGATACTGAACTATTCGTACCACTTGGTTTCCTAAGTTGAGTTGTGTCATTGACAACTACTTTTTTCATTTGTACCATTGTGGAATTAACAATACTAGGTACAGCTACAGTATCCCTTTTAGTTTGAATAGAACTTGCTCCCTGCTGCATTACATGGGCGGTTTCATGGAAAATTAATTGCTGTCCAGATTCAGTATTAGGATTATATTCATTTTTTTTGAAAAAGATATCATTTCCTGTGGTAAAGGCACGGGAATTTAAAGATCGGTTGAGAGTATCTGAAGTGCTATCTGTGTGAACTTTTACAGTGCTAAAATCATGTCCTGTTGCGTTTTCTAGTTTAGTTTGTAGGGTGGAATCAAGAGGTTGTCCTCCGCTTTTAGCACGGTTAATCTCGTTACTGAGATTTTCACTTGTTTCTCCTGCTTCTATTGTTTGTCGCTGTAATATTTGTTTCCTATGCAAGCTGAAGGAATCAGATAATTTAGCTTGAATAACGTTTTCTTCTTCTCCTTCAATAACTTCTCTTTGTAGGATTAATTTTCTATGCAAACCGAAGGAATGGGAAAGTTTTGGTTGAATAACGCTTGCTTCTTCTTCTGTTTCTGATTGGCGTTGGATTGTATCGGATACTTCTACGGCAAATTTATCAGCTTCTGCTTCTAATGGATCATTTTCTGCGCCAACTTTAAAACCTTTTTTTTGTAATGATGGTAGTTGAGATGGGTTAGTTAGGTTAGGTGAAGTGACAGCAATGTTAGCAAAGTTATGCTCAAAGCCTGGGCTGGCTTCCTGTTTGGTTTGTAATTCGGGTGCTTGGGGTTCGGCGAAGGGGCGAGACTGGAATTGAGCTTGCACAACAGAAACAGGGGTGCTGCTGGGCTTTTTGCTTTGGCTTTGGCGTTGCATAGTAATTTTTTTATGATTATTAATTGATTACAAAGAATTGCTTAACCCTACCAGGGTGAATATATACCACCCGATGTTGCTAATTATAGATTACCAAGTGCCGATCGCCATTTAGACTAAAGTCTAGTTTTTTGTAAATTTTTAATAATCTTGTTTTAAATAAGTGTTAGGCTACTAGTTGATTTTTACTGGAAAATTAGGTAATTTTATAAATATCTAAATATTAGAACTTGTGAGCAAAAAGGCGATCGCCTGCTTTTTCGCCATATTGTATTAGGGGTTTTATAAATTCCACCCAACCTACAGGGTGTTTTTATGAAAATGATTATTTTTTCCCCATTCCATTAATCCTTTTCCTCATCATCATCTCTTAATATTATGGTTAATATAAAAAGCGGGAATATAGCTAGACTTAGCATAAAAATAAATATTACAATTCGAGTAATTTTTAATAAATAAATTGCGGTTTTAAATACTAAATTTTTGCTGGTTGAAAAAATTTTTGTGGTAGTGGCAAAAATAGCATCAAATCTAGGGGAATATTGATTGTTCATAGATATTTTTTGGGGCGATAATTATTGGATGTATTTAAAAATGTTGTGAAAACACCCTTATGCTAAAAAATAGTAGTACAAAAATTATATAAATTATTGGGATTACCTGTATTAAAATTCTAAATTAGATATAGCTAAAAAAGTTAATTCTTGGCTATTTGAGGGATTTTTATGCCCAATTCTCCCATATCTAGGATAAAATTTCTTAATGATGCGATTGTAACTCATAACCCTTTTGACCAGCCAGCTATTGTCAAAGACCAAGATATATGGTTAAATGGCTTTGCCAATGCTAAGGGACTAAACGATAAAGCGATCGCGATAGTTTTTCAGGCGATCGAACAAGCTAAAAACCAAAAAAACCAAGTTACATCCATCGTTATTAGCGCAGACAAAGGCACTGGTAAAACTCATTTACTCCGATGTATTCGCCAATATATCCATCTGGAAAATATTGGTTTATTTGTTTATGTAAATGTTCAACAATTTAATGATTTTAATTTAATTCGTCATCAACTTTTACAAATAGTTATAGATAATTTCCGGCATTTTACCCCCCAAGGAGTAATGCAATGGCAAGAATTAGCAACGGCAATGGCTAATCAAGCTTTAAAAATCCTTAACCCACCAACCCGAATTTTTACTGCTAAAGAATTAGTAAAAAAATTAGATACATATAATTTAGAGAAAAATTTAGCCTGGATAAATCAACTTACAGAGGCATTTTTTCGCTATAAGCCTAATGTTATGGATCCAGATATTGCGCGGGCTATTTTTTGGACTTTGGTAAATTCCCAAGCACCTTTTGCAATTAAATGGTTAGGTGGTAAATCTTTATCTACTTGGAAAATAGAGGAGTTAGGATTACCTAATCATAGCCGAGATGTGCGAGACTCGGAGGCTTTTGATATCTTATTACAAATATTACATATAGTTAGTTATTATAAAAGTTTGGTTATTGCTTTTGATAATTTAGACTCTTGGGACAATAATGATAATAATTTACGGCGAGAAAGAATAGTAGCTGGGATAGTTAAACATTTATCAGATAAGTTAAGTATGATTAATCTCGATCGAGGGATAGTTATATTAACAGCCATGACCCCCGATACTTGGATAAATAAAATTAAAAGTCTACCGACAGGCATAGCCGATCGCATTTGTGGCAACACAGCCCCCATCAGTTTAAAAAAATATATTAATGGAGAAGAAATACTAGATTTAGTTAGTATTTATTTACAAGATTTTTATACAACCAGAAATTTAAATCCTCCTCGCCCTGTTTATCCCTTTGATGAATATCAGCTTATAGCTTTAGGAAGAGAAAAGTTAAATATTTCTCAAGTGTTGTTGTGGTGTGCTGAAAATTTTACTCCTATAGAAGTAGATCCGATCGACCAATTAGAAGAAATTTTTAATGAAATCTTGAAAATTAATGTTCCAGATTTAAATGATAAATATTTTATTGCCAAAGTTATCTATTTTGCTTTGGAAAATTTGCAGGGAGAAACGATTGAAGGTGTAACAATTGAAAAAGTATCAATACAAATTGTATTTCATCCCCTCAATCATGGTTATATCAATTTATGTATTACCGGAAAAGAAAATGGAGAAATAATCACAATTGGTATTGCTATTTTGCAAAATTCTCCAGCCAGAAATTTAGCAGCAGGGTTAAAGCGGCTGATTCAATACGAAACTTTTCATCTAACTCGTGGTTGTTTATTACGTTCCTATAATAATATAATTCATCCCCATTGGCAAGCTTATAATTATCTACAAAAATTAACCAATGAATTAGGGGGGAAATGGGTAGATTTAAATTTAACTCACCTACAACCTTTAATCGCTATTTGGTCCTTAGAAATGATTAAAGATAAATATAATTTAACCTCGGCACAAATTCAGGAATTTATCCAGATAAAAAGGATAGCGATCGATAATAGCTTAATTCGAGATATTCTCAGCAAACCTGATAATAATATCAAAGCCAATATAAATGAAACATCAATAAATAATATAAATGAAGAATCAAATAATACTACAGATTCTTATTGTTTAGAGTTGGAATGTAAATAGAGAGGAAAAAATGACAGCTATTTTAATGCAAATAGATGCTTTTACAGATAAACCTTTTCGCGGCAATCCGGCGGCAGTTTGTATTCTCCCAGCAGCCGCAGATCCTGAATGGATGCAAAATGTAGCTAAGGAAATGAATTTATCAGAAACAGCGTTTTTATTTCCCCAGGCAGAGGGTTTTAATTTACGTTGGTTTACTCCTGCGGTGGAGGTTGATCTTTGTGGTCATGCTACCTTAGCTAGTGCCCATGCTTTATGGGAATTAGGATATTTAGAATTAAATGCTACGGCGCAGTTTTTTACTCGTAGTGGCTTGTTAACAGCATCACGCCAAGGTGATTGGATCGAGTTAAATTTTCCGGTGACACCACCAGAAAAAGTTATCGCATTTCCAGATAATTTGGCTGTAGCTTTGGGGGTGACACCTAAGTATGTAGGTAAGAATCAATTTGATTATTTAATAGAGGTTGATTCTGAGGAAATTGTACGGGAAATGCAACCTAATTTTACATTATTAAAAACTTTTCCAGTCCGAGGTTTTATAGTTACGAGTTTGGCAAATAATTTGACTAATAATACAGGATATGATTTTGTATCGCGTTTTTTTGCACCAGGGGCAGGTATTGATGAAGATCCGGTGACGGGTTCTGCCCATTGTTGTTTGGCTCCTTTTTGGCATGAAAAATTAAATAAAACTGAGTTTTTAGCTTATCAAGCCTCAGCAAGAGGTGGCTTTGTTAAGGTGCGATCGCAGGGAGATAGGGTGTATTTAGGTGGTCAAGCAGTAACCGTATTGCGTGGCGATTTAATTAATTAGTATTTAATCTAGGGAACTGATAAAATTGTTCCCTATTCTTGTTTATAATATTAAAAAGTTTTCTTATAATTTTATTGTAGCATAAATAATATTAATATAAAGACTGGAAATATTTGTAATTTATCCTGATTGTTTTAGCCGTTGTTATATAATTATTTTCCCTGTTTTTTATTAATCGATATGGCTGGGGCGGGTTTATTTAAATTGTTTGTTAGTATCATAATTTATCCCATAACCCGCCCCTACAATTATATAATTTTATGGTAAATTATCAGACAATAACCTAATGTAGGGGCGGGTTTTTCCAGGGATTAGGGATTTGATAAACTATATAAATAAACCCGCCCCTGTTTAGGCGATCGCCTGTCAATCATAATATTACCTTTATAATTGTTGTTTATAAACTACTTTAGCGAAGACAGCGCAACAACGATTATTTACAATTAAAGATTCTACAAAATATCTAAAAATCTAAAAAATTACTGGGAAAACATTCCTTCTTGTTCTAAATTATAAATATAATCATAATCAAAAAATAAATAACTCACATGACGAATTAGATAAAATCCAAAGTCTATAACTATATTGGTGGTAAAAGTAGCCATTACTAATTCTATTAATTTTTTTTCATGGATATCAGGCTGCTGGACAAAATAATCTCTTTTGGCAAAAAATACTCTTTCATCTTTTGGTACTACTATACCGTTAATTTTGTGGGCGTGTTGAATGGGTTTTATGTATGTTTTAATAAAATATTCTTGGTTTTTTTGAATGCGCGTTAATCTTTCTTGTTGTAGCCAACTCATTTGAAATATCATTTTTAGGATTTCAAAACCTAACATATAGTTAAAAAAATGATTTTGTTCTTCTGTGCTAACTACTAATCTTAATGCCGCTTCTAAATACATTTCTGGCTGTCTGCGGGCATCCTGGGAGGAATGGATAAAGAATTGTCTAATATAGCTTCTTAATACTGTTTGGTTGGTATTGATGGGTATGCGAAATCTTTGTAAATATGTGTTTACTCTTTCTTGGGTATCTGTATCTTGTAGCATTCTTGATACTAACCCATCGGCTGTGTAGTCATCTAAAAATTCTGCTTGCATCTCTGGACTAGATGCACACATGAGATGGCATAATGATAGAAAATAACGGCGTTGTTCCCAAGGTAAACTTTCTGCCCATTGTTGCGCTTTTGGCGGTAGTTTGCTGAGGATGCTACCTGATGGAATTTTTTCCGTTATGTTTGTTATTTTATATTTTACTTCAGTAGTCATATATTTTGCCCCCACA
Source organism: uncultured bacterium (assembly GCA_963923765.1). Lineage (GTDB taxonomy): Bacteria > Cyanobacteriota > Cyanobacteriia > Cyanobacteriales > CAWUOF01 > CAWUOF01. The sequence continues at coordinate 6,559 of CAWUOF010000145.1, forward strand.
AATCTATTGATAAAATTATTGGGTTAGCATCAGTTATTATAATTATTTGATAATTATTGGGGTATTTATGATGCTGATGTTTGCCACAGAAGATTAGAGGCTTGACTATATTTTAGCACGATCGCCACCAGTTAAACTAATTATTTTTGCTTAAACATTTATTTAGAATTATATCTAAAGCTACTATTTTTCAGTTTAGTTAGGCTAGATTTACGTATTTATACGGAAGCGATCGACTTCTTTGTGCTTTTACCAAATAACTCTGAGCAAAAAATCTTATTTTTAATTAGGTAAAAATCTATATTTTTATTTTATAGCCCAATTGGGTCAAAAATCGGGCAAACAACTTTTTTTTAGTATCTGACAATACATATATATGAATAGATTTGAATTAGTCATATTCAGCTATTTTAGCTAGGTTAATATTTCCTTAATTATTAAAGACTGATTTATTATTAAAAAAGTTCCCTAGTAGCGATCGCCGTCACTTTTGCTACTGATTTTCATCACTTGACACCGGAGATAGGATTTTTTGCTATGCAATATAATTTTATATACTTAGGCTAAAACTCCTTATTTATAAGGTTTTTTAGCATTTTTAAGAAAATCTTATATATATTGTAAAGAAATATTAAGCATTTTTTATAAAAAACTATTGCCAGTTCTGAATTTAGTTGTTAAGGTATGGGTATAAGGTTGTTTCTGGTAAATACTCGTATTGAGGAGAATGCCATCCATGAACTCTACATATATTCTATCTATTGGCTGATTGGTTAAGTCCAGAATCGCCTAAAAAGCATTTCGGCCATTGCTATAGAACCAACACGATTAATGGCGATATATAAGTATATGTGTTACTCGGCTGCGAGGAGGATAATTTTATGCCGTTAGTAACTAATCTAACTCTGTGGGCAGATAATCAAGGAAAAAATTAATTGTAATTTTGCTGAAAACAATTTTTTCATGGTGTAGATAACAGGGAATTTTCCCCGCAATATAGGTGAAATATGTCATGCAATATCAACTCCCAGTCATAGATAAGCCTGAGTAAATATTAGTCTCGCTGCTATGCTAATGATTGTTGAGATTTACGTAATTTTAAGTTTTGGCATGGCAGAGAAATAAAGCGAGACCTCAATTTGGAGGTGTAAAATATGAACATTCAAGGAAAAACGGCTTTAATTACCGGCGCTTCTCGTGGAATTGGCAAAGCGATCGCGTTGGAATTAGCACGCCAAGGAATGAAACGCCTGTTATTAGTAGCGCGAGATGCGGCACGTTTGGAAGAAGTAGCGACAGAAATTCAGCCGCTAGGAGTGGAAGTTATTGTCATGCCTTTAGATGTAACTCAGCCCATAGAAGTTAATATTGCGATCGCACAAGCTTGGCGAGATTACGGTCCGATTCATTTATTGGTAAACTGTGCAGGAGTAGCACGACAAGCACCATTTTTGAAGTCGCAATTACCAAAAGTACAGGAAGAAATTAGCATCAATTTGATGGGAATGTATAACATTACTCGCCTTGTTGCTCGTCGTATGGCAACACAACAAGAAGGTACCATTGTTAACGTTTCTAGCTTGATGGGTAAAGTCGCCGCCCCGACAATGGCAACTTATTCTGCTACTAAGTTTGCTATTTTAGGTTTTACTCAGGCTTTGCGGGGAGAATTGGCGCAATATAATATCCGTGTGATGGCTTTGTTGCCAACTTTAACTGATACGGATATGGCGCGAGATTTGCAGTTATTCCGATGGGTAATACCGATGTCAACTGATGCAGTTGCTAAGGCTTTTGTTGATGGCTTGCGTAAGGATAAATCAGAAATTTTGGTGGGATGGCAAAGTCACTTAGCGGTATGGTGTCAGCGCATAGCCCCTTGGCTGTTGGAAAAGGTGTTATTAATGGCTGCACCTCTGACTAAAGATGGTGATAAAGTCTTTGATAAATTCACAGAAGCTGGGGTTACTTCTCGTTAAATTCTTGTCTAATTGAGTTTAATTTGAGAGATTTTTAATTAGGTTCGATCGCCCTATTATTTCATTTCCTATCAGGGCGATCGAGCTTAATTTTCAGACAAAAATTAACGCTAAGTTTTGCAATGGTATTTTTAGGGGATAATTTACAAAAAAAATATTGCCTCCGATAAAGTTTAGGGAACAGAGGCAATATTGGTAAGATTTAATCTAATTTAAGCATTAGGTTCTATACCTAATTCTCGCAGTTGTGCTGATAAGATTTCTGCCTTTTCTGCGGGTGATAAAACCAGTTGATTATCCCTGGTAAAAAATCGCAATTGTTGGTCATGGATACCTAAATATAATTCTAGTTGTTGACTCCAAAGCCAGCCTTGAGAATTAGGTGATATGGGTTGATATTTACCGCCATTAAGGCTGTCTCTTAT
>CAWUOF010000146.1:0-8953 GCA_963923765.1 uncultured bacterium
GATGTAGAGAGGTCTCGTGGGCTCGGAGATGTGTATAAGAGACAGAATTAGGGACGATCGAGGTAACTTAGGTTTTTTAGGAGTTTTTAATCGGAATTGCTCAATTTTAGAACCAACATTAAAACATTTAGTTGAACAAGTAGCCAATCAATGCGCGATCGCTCTCCGACAAGCGCGACTGTTTCAAGCATCTCAAGCACAGGTCAAAGAATTAGAAAGACTTAACAGCCTCAAAGATGATTTTCTCAGTACAGTTTCCCACGAACTAAGAACACCTGTTGCTAATATTAAAATGGCTAGTCAAATGTTAGAAATATCTCTCAAACAAGAAACCGGTTTATCTTTGCGGGGAAACAAATCTGAAAACAAACCTATTAAGGCTGCTCGTTACTTTCAAGTTTTAGTAGATGAGTGCGATCGAGAAATTAATTTAATAGCAGATTTATTAAATTTACAAAGACTAAATGCCGGAGTTGATAACTTAGATTTAATACCCATAGATTTATATACTTGGCTCTGTCATATTATCGAACCATTTGAGGAGCGATCGCGGCAACACAACCAAAATTTACAAATAAATATCGACACCACTTTACCACCTGTATTTACCGATATTTCTAGCTTAGAACGGCTTTTAACCGAATTACTAACCAATGCCTGTAAATACACTCCTCCGGGCGAAAATATTACCGTGAACGCTACTATTTTAACCGAAAATTTACAACTAAAAGTTAGTAATTCTGGCGTAGAAATTCCACCCCATGAACTACCCCACGTTTTTGATAAATTTTATCGCGTTCCCAGCACAGATCCTTGGAAACAAGGCGGCACAGGTTTAGGTTTAGCCCTAGCCAAAAAATTAGCCGAACATCTAGGCGGAAATATTAGCGTTGAAAGCAAAGATAAATTAATTACTTTTACCGTAGAATTACCCCTAGCTGATATGATGCGATATTTTTCTATAGGAAATAGTTAATTAAATTTTCAATTTAGAAAATAATTATCAACAATCAGAGCTATTCTATACTAATTTATAGTTAAAATTATTATCACTTTCTATGATTTACCATGATTGGGCACTACCGAAACCAAACCTTCATTTTCATTTATACTTATAGCAGCAATTCCAAACTGTGCAATTACCCAAGCATTAGTAGTTAAATGTAAACTCACCTCAGCAACTTTATATTTACTTTCACTCAATGCCAAAGCCGCAGGTAAAAGTAACTGATCCGCTAAATGCACATCCACAGGAGCAGTATTTTGATGAAAATCTAATAACTCATTACAAGCCATTTCCGCTACTTTATCCCCAGGTAAACCTAACTTACCCAAAGCACTAAAACCAGCCAAACAATGCTCATACTCAGCCATTAGAAAAATACCAGCCCCCGGTGCTATACCTTTTTCTCTAACTGGCTTTACTAAACATCGTAAATTAGCTTCTCGCAAAATATTTTCCGATCGATGCGCCATTCTATTCGGAATATGTGCTGGTAATTCGGTCACTAAAGCTAAACCCTTTACCTGGTGAAACTTGCCCTTTTCTAATAAATTAATTCCCTGTAAAACCTGACCACCCTTAACACGCAATTCCAACTCCCCACCACCTCGCGGATACCAACCCCAAGCACGTAAAATTACCTCAGCTTTTACACCCATTCGCGCTAAAATTGGTAAATAAACTTGTTCAATATAACTAAAACAAGGACTAAAAATAACCCAAGTACCACCACGTAATATAATCGTAGAATCTCCCGCAGTTAACGCTAAAGGCAATAAAATAGTCTGTAAAATTAAACTAACCGCCCCGGCTGTTCCCACATCAAAAGCATAATTACCCGATCGAACAGATCCCCCAGGAATAAACTCTAACCAAGTTGAACCTAACCTATCTCCCCTTACCTCAGCTTGACAAATAGCCGCCGCCGCCTTTACAGATGTTAAATGTTGAGCCGCTAAACCTGGATTTTTTCTACCTGCACGCAGGCGATCGAACCTTACCTCTTCTCCAGTAATAGCCGCCAAAGATAGGGAACTCCGTAAAACTTGCCCCCCGCCTTCCCCTGTAGAGCCATCAATACAAATCATTTTTATTCACCTTGGGAAACTTTTGTTGGAAACTTTTGTGTTATCAAAACATCTTTACTATAGGTTTTAAAATTTATCTTACATAATTATGAAAATTCAGAAATGGAAAACCTTAAAATCTCATATAATTTTAAATCATAAATGGGTAAAAGTAAGACAAGATCAAATAGAATTACCCAACGGAAAAATAATTGATGATTATTTTGTATATCCCAGACCAGATATAGTTTTAATTTTAGCCATCACGGAAAATAAAGAAATAATTTTAGTACGTCAATATCGGCATGGAGTCGAAAAAATTTTATTAGAATTACCAGGGGGTACTTTTAACCCAGCAGAGGAAACAGGGGAATTAGCAGCACAAAGAGAATTAGAGGAAGAAACCGGATATATAGCCGATCGGCTCATGCCCTTAACCACTTTTTATGATAATCCTGTTAAAGACACTAATAAAATCCATGTATTTATCGCAGAAAACGCCCAGGCTTTAGGCAAGCAAAATTTAGATATTACTGAAGATATAGAAATAATATTAGTCCCGATCGCCGCCATAATGGAAAAAATAGCAACCGGAGACATTATCGTCTCTGGCAGCATAGCAGCTATTTGTCTAGGATTAAAATTTTTATCCTATTATTGAATAACTTTTTTACTGGGTTTAGTAGCTTTAGGTTTTTTCAGCTTAATAGATAATTTATACCTAACAGCTTCATGTACCACCTTATAGGAAGCTTCTACACCGCATTCTTCTTTTAGCCAGTTTTTTACTTCTCCATAACTTCTAAATGCTTTTGGATCAGTGAGATGTTTTTTCAACCTGTCCATTACATCTTTAGGAATAGCAGGTTTTCTCCCTTGACCTCGTTTTACTTCTAATAGTCCATCAATGCCTTCTACTTTATATTTACGAAACCATCGATAAATAGTAGCTTGATCTCTGCCAATAACTATAGATAGTTCTTTAAGAGTTGTTACTTGACCAATTTTTAGTAAATAAAGAGCTTGAATTCTCTCTTTACCTCTGGCCGTTGTTTGTTTGGCCAAAAGAAATTTCAGTTCTTCGCTTGTTTCTGCGATATCTATTTTTAAAACGCCTGCCATAATCATAACGGTAACACCAAGATTACTATATTATCTATAAGGCAAGCAAAAAAATAATTTCATTTACTAATAATTTAAAAACCAATAGATTTACCTTCACCTCTTGGATCTGCTGCCCCTTCTAAGACACCATCAGAGGTAACAACAATTACATTAGCATTTCCCCAAGATTTCATTTCGACAATTTCATGTCCTCGGCGACGCAATTCTGTAAGGGTAGCAGCATCAAAACCATTTTTTTCTACTAATAATTTATCAGGAAGCCATTGATGGTGTAAACGTGGGGCTTTAACTGCCGCCTTAGCATCCATGTTATCCACCAGAATGTTAAGTATTATTTGCACCATTGTAGTAATAATGGTACTGCCTCCCGGAGAACCTCCAGCTAAACGTAGTTTGTCATTTTCAGTAACTATTATGGGTGTCATGCTGGAAAGAGGTATTTTACCTGGAGCAATACTATTAGCATCTCCTCCTACTAAACCAAAAAGATTAGGTACATTAGGAGCGATCGCAAAATCATCCATTTCATTATTTAATAATATACCTGTTCCTGGCACTGTCACACTCGCCCCAAATCTACCATTAATTGTAAAAGTTAAACTAACTACGTTTTTCTGGTTATCTACTACTGTTAAATGACTGGTATCTGTGGACTCTTTACCTGGAGAAAAACGCTTTAATGTTTCCGCGTCTACTGGTTGTAATTTTTGGAAAGGTGCCGCCTTTTTCATGTCAATTTGTTGGTGTCTATATTGGCCATATTTGGCATTAGTCAGGGCGTTAACAGGTACTTGTACAAATTTTGGATCTCCAAGATATTGCGATCGATCTGCATAAGCGATCCGCATTGCTTCTATCATTAAATGCAAAGTATCAGGGTTATATCTTCCCCAAGATTTAATATCTGTATTGCCAATAATATGTAATATTTCTAATAAATGTACACCCCCAGAAGAAGGCGGAGGCATGGAACAAATACGATATTGGCGAAAATTATCACATAGAGGCGATCGCCACGTCGGACGATAGGATTTTAAATCTTCTAGGGTAATAATACCGTTATTTTTAGCCATATCTGCGGCGATGGCTTTAGCAATATTTCCTGTATAAAAGTTTTGGGGATCTTTAGCGATACTTTTTAAAGTATTAGCCAAATCTGTTTGTATCAGCAATTCTCCGGAATTATAAGCTTTACCATTACGAGTAAAAATTGCTTTAGTTGCGGGATTATTTAAAATTTGCTTTTCATGTTTTTGTATTTCTAATATAAAAAATTCACTAACTGCAAAACCGCGATCGGCTAATTTAATAGCAGGTTCTATTACTTCACTCCAACTTATTTTACCATAGCGACGGTGTACTTCATACAAACCGGCAACGGTTCCTGGAACTCCTACGGCTAAATAACCATTTTTACTGGCATCTAAACGGGGTTTTCCTTGGGAGTCTAAAAACATATTTCGCCTAGCTAAACGAGGTGCCCACTCGCGAAAGTCTAGTGCTTTTATTTCCCCAGTTTGTGCCGATCGCAATAGTAAAAAACCACCACCACCGATACCAGCAGAAAAAGGTTCTACTACGGAAATAGCAAAAGCTGTAGCTACCGCAGCATCTACCGCATTACCACCTTTTTGTAATATATTTATCCCAGCTTCACTAGCTAAACTATGGGCTGAAACTACCATTCCCTGAGATTGTTTAGAGATAGTATTAGCCCTAGTAACTGGGGATATAGATATAAAAATAGAATAAGATACAGCAAAAATACTTAAATATTTATGAATTAGGCGCATTGTAAACATAGTTGAGGTTGAAAATATGAAATTTATATCATTTTATTTATATCAATTTTTTAAATATATATTCTATGAGGGGTGCTAAAGCACAACAACGGGTTTTTACTGCTATATTTAAAGGTGAATTTTTTGACCCGCAAAAACCGTATTTTTTAATTATATAAATTACCTAATATAAATTACCTATAAAAATATTTATAATTTTTGGGTATATTTGGGGTGCTAAAGCACAACAACGGGTTTGAAAATTTTGATGTATTTAAAGAGTTGTAAGTGCTGCAAAAATTTTACGTTACTAATCAAAAATAAAAATAGGCAATAAGCATATCTGAGGCGATCGCTTATTGCCTATAGGTTAACCTTAGTTTGAGATAGCCAATTACTGAGGTAATAAAGCCATCGGGTTAACGGCTCCTTGACCTGCTGGGTGAATTTCAAAGTGTAAGTGTGGCCCGGTACTAAATCCGGTGCTACCCATTTCCGAAATTTGCTGACCCTGCTCTACCTGTTGACCCTCGCGCACGAGGATGCGGTTATTGTGAGCGTAGAGGGTCTGACTACCATCGGCGTGAGTAACTTCGACCAAATTACCATAACCGCCATCATTCCAGCGAGCATAGGTAATGACACCAGGGGCTGCTGCCACTATCGGAGTCCCGATCGGGGCGGCAATATCAATACCACTGTGCATCCGTCCCCAACGCCAGCCATAACCAGAAGAGAGCATTCCCTTCGCCGGCCAAATATAACCATTAAATGGGCTTTGACCTTTAGGCAGATAGGTATCTGCTGGTGCTAGGGGAGGTAATTCCGGCGAAACCATGCGGTTTAGAGATGATTGAGGATCGTAGGCATCATAACCCGCCGGCGCGGTAGCGAGAACTGCCCCATTAGCTGGTTTTTGATAATTCGCAGCTTGATTAGATGAGGGTTGTAAATTAGCTGATGAATTTTGAGGTAATTCAGTGGTTTTTTTGGCCCGCAGTTTTTGAATTTCTATCTGCAATGCTTCTGTATGGCGTTGCGGATTAAACTCCGGATTGATATATCGAGATTGGGGAGACTGTTGGCTCAAATAAGGAGCTTGGGGTTGAGGCACGGGTTGACTACCATTGGCCTCGATAATAGTTCGATCGCCACCTTTCTGCGCCCGATAATTTTCTCTAAGCTTGAGAATTTCTCCTCTGAGGTTCTCCACATAAGGAGTATAGTTATTTTCCCCGTTTCTATCTTGGGTTTGATTGCTGTTAATTTTTAACCCAGCACTATTTTTGCGATCAGTCTGAGATATTTTTAGTGTTTCTTTTCCTGTCAGTCCTGATACTGATGATGAATCAACACTAGAATTAGCTGGTACTGATGCTATTTGGCCATTAAATTCTGTTTGGTTAGATGGGGTAATTGCCAGTTGTATTGGCCTGTTTTCTGCTGGACCAGATGCACTGGTAGCAGAGTTAGTTTGTACTTTCAGAACACTAGGAACTGTAGGAACAGCAACTTTATCTAGCTGATTATCAGCCATTAAGGTTGGCACAACTGGTACATTTGTGGCCGCTTCTATTTTGGTGGTTACGGTTTTAACAGAAGTGTTATTAGCAGCTATTTCCGGAACAGCACTTTGTTGAGCCAGTTTATTAGATACTGTTGAGCCGATTTGTGTGTTGGTGGAATTTAGCCCAGTGGTGATTTTAACTATTGGCTGCACCTGCTGGGGCTGTTTACCTATGACTGATTGAGATTGAGGAATTTTTAAAGATTGATTGACTTGTAGCCAGTTTGGTTCGCTAATTTGATTGGCTTGAATCAAGTCTTGAGCAGATATGCCATATTTTTTGGCGATCGAATCTAATGTATCCCCTGGATTAACTTGGTATGTCACCAAGCTGGGTACTATCACAGCATTTGCTTCCACTACCACTGGTTGGGTCAGCGTCTCTGCCGCCTTTTCTTGACCAGTTTGGACTGTTTTTATTTCGGTTGGCGTCGAATTGCTTACTTTTTCAATAACAGACGGGGCTCCTGATTGGGCCGATTTTAACCCTGTTCCTAGTTTCTCAGATCTACTAATTGATGCAGTCGGTACAACTGTCGAATTGGGTTCGATTACCACTGGTCCGATCGCTTGGGTTGGTTTTTCCGTCGCTACCGGTACTATTTTTCCAGTATTAGTTTTAATACTGGTTTTCATATTTTCTGTCGGCGTAATTACCGCTACCGACTCCTCAGACCTTAACTCCGCCAGACTGTCTTTTAACCGATTTGATGATTGTTTTAAACCCTCTAATCCAATATCTTGCTTGGTTTTTAAAAGAGCATTAACATTTGTCGGCGGCAGAGATTCCCCTAATTGTACCTTGTCTACTTCTGTATTGGGTACTCTTAGCTCTGGGTTGTTATTTTTGTTATCTGTGGCTGCCTTTATTTGACCACTGCTTAACTGGCTTACCTGGTCAGCCTGATTTGCTTTTCCTGGGGCTATTTCTGCTGTTGTCTGATTTTTCCCATTGGTGTTTGCCTTTGTTTGGGCATCAGAGTTTATCGCAGTGGCAGTTACGCGGTCGGATCTTTCCAGTCCTTTGTTGCTTTTTTCTAATTGTTCGGGGTTTGCTTTACCCCCAGAGTTTAGCCCAGCAACAGATGTCACTGTATTTCCTTCCGAGTTATTCGGTGTGGTAGCGGCTATGTCGGCTTGTGACGCTGAAACATTGCTTGCCTTTTGATCGGCTGTTTTTGTTTCGGCTGCCATTGCTCCATCACCTTGTGTTGGCATGAGCAGGGTATAAGCCCCCATCGAAATTGCCAATCCAATTACGGCAGCCGAATTGCGAACCTTGCGATTATGATTCGTTTCTGGCAAAGATGGTTTGTTTTCTTCTGTCATACCATTATTAGCTCCTTCACAGTGAGGAACCGTGTTTACTTTATGTGGAAATGTTCGTTTCAAAAAAACGACCTCCTAAATAACCAGCGATTAACTGTCCTTGAGTCGATCACTCTATCACACCATGTCAATGATCAAAATCACATTTCTTATATGATTTTAATCATTACAACTTACTTCAGATGCCAGATTACCCCGGATTTTACCTTTAAACAAGTTTACACTCCTCCAAAAAATTTAATATGATTATGGCTTTTGTTTTGTATCCTCCAACATTTTTTTATAAAAAATGGGTAATTTTGTGAAGATATCAAGAAAAAGTTGATATCTAAATATAGGTGATTCACCACTTCCCGTAACTGCTTGATGCAAATCTAAGGTACTTTGAATAAATTAACAACCGTAGAATTATGCATCAATAGTGGGGCTTTTTACCAATATCCCTGGCTAAAATACTGAAAAAAATTTGGCGATTTGCTTACGACACAAGCTTTTAACTGATTCCGGACTGAAAGTTGATAATGATCTAGATCTATCATTCCCATTCACGAAAGAAAATAGGCAGTTAATATAAATTTCTTATCATAGTGATTGGATATGGTACTTTTTGTCCCTTATTAGTTCGGAATTTACCTAATTGCTACTTAAGATACATTTTGGGACTCAATGGACTTGAGTAAATCTAGCAAAAATTAAAAAAATCTTCAGAAAATTTAATTCACTTGGCTAGTTTGTTTAGCAAGCGATCGGGAACTTATAGATACTATTTTTATAATTACAACTTAAGCACACAAGCTAATCGATCAATATACAACCTTAGTTTAGATTTACCTATTTTTTTATTCTTTGCCTGAAAAAATATTTGCCAAAAATTAGGTATAAATACTCTTTAAGCGTTTAGAACATCTTGATGCTGCCATCCTCTCGGTAGTGTCCATGAATAATCACCCAATCGCCCCATTTATCCTGTAATAATTTAATCTTGCTATTATAACTCAAAAGTAATATTTAGATTTTTTTGGAAAAAGTATAACCATAAAGTTATTTAATATGGGGCATGGGGCATGGAGCAGGGGGAAAG
>CAWUOF010000147.1:0-8720 GCA_963923765.1 uncultured bacterium
GTGCTTCATGTAATTCCCTCTATTGCACCCATCAGAGGTGGCCCCAGTCATGCGATTTTGTCAATGGTTAAGGCATTAAGAACTCAAGGCATAGATGCGGAAATTGCTACAACTAATGATAATGGTAATGACTTGCTAGATGTACCTTTATTCGAGCGTATCAACTATCAAGAAGTTCCGGTTTGGTTCTTGCCTAGATTTTCGCCACCGTTGAAAGAATTTATTTTTTCTGCGGCTTTAACTAAATGGCTTTGGCAAAATATCCGTAATTATGATATTTTGCATAATCATTATCTTTTTTCTTACGCTTCTACCTGTGCAGGAGCGATCGCTCGATGGCAAAAAGTTCCCTATTTGGTGCGAACACTAGACCACCTTTCTCCCTGGTCATTAGCTCAAAGTTCACTAAAAAAACAGATATATTTATCGCTAATTGAGCGCCAAAATTTGAATTCTGCCGCAGCTATTCATTGTACCTCAGAAAGTGAAGCTCAATATATTGGTAAATTTGGCATTCAAACACCGACTATTAACTTACCTGTAGGACTTAATACTCCTGTTTATTTAACAGATGCCCGCTATAAATTACAACAAATTTATAACATTAAAAATAACCAAAAAATTATACTATTTTTATCTCGTATTCATCCTAAAAAACGGCCAGATTTACTATTACAATCTTTGCAATTTATAGCCAGAAAAAATCAGGATTTTCATATAATATTAGCCGGTAACGGTGATGCAGAATATGTGAATTATCTAAAAAATTTAGCTAACTCTCTTGGCTTATCCTCTTGCATATCTTTTCCTGGCTTTATCACAGGTCAAAATAAAGATTTACTTCTACAAGGTTCAGATATTTTTGTTTTACCTTCTTTCTCGGAAAATTTCGGTATTGCTGTAGCGGAAGCGATGGCGGCTGGCTTACCGGTAATAGTTACTCCTGGTGTGCAAATTGCCCCAGAAATTGCTGTTGAACAAGCTGGCTTAGTAGTAGAAGGAGAAGTTGAGTTATTAGCAAAAGCGATCGCCCAATTACTTGCCTCGCCCAAATTAAGGGAGGAATTGGGGGAAAATGGCAAACGTTTGGTAAAATCTCGGTATTCTTGGCAAGCGATCGCTTTATCCCTTGTGTCAGTATATAGTGCCATCCTTCAAGAAAACGCGATTTCTTAATGAATGATTTATTATTGCTTATTCTCAATAGTCTTAAGGTTTTTTTCAACCTTATAAACTTCTTCAAAATGATGACTATTTGCATAGATATTTTTATTGCCAAAGTCTACATTAAAAATAAGACGACAACCATAGCAGAAGCTTTTTTTGAGGAAAGTTTCTGACTCTACTAACTCAGGGTTAGATACCAACCGACGTAACTCCCGGTACTGGTCTGAATTCCAAACTTGCCAAACGCTTGTCTCAAAAACATTTCCCAATATTAAAGGATCATTTTTGCTACTATACTGCATACTTTGTCGGTATTGGCAACAAGGAATAACATCACCATTGTACTTAATTAGCATCGATAAATGAGGCCATATACATTGAGGAATGGGTTTATTTTTTTTGGGGTTGAAAATCGGATATTTTCCTGGTTCTACTTCAGTCATATTGCTTATCTGTCCCCAGAACATCGTTATTTGATCAATGCCTATTTCTGCAAAAAATTGTTTAGCTTGTTCCATTTGATCTAAATTATGCTGGAATTTGATATATTGCACTTCTATTTTAGGATAAATTAATTGTTTTTTCCGCTTATACTCACAAACACGCTTTAAGTTTGATAATACCCAATCTAGGCGTCCTCCAACGCGAGTAAGCTGATATTTTTCTTGACTAAATCCATCCACACAAACTGTTAAATGTGTTAACCCACTGGTTACTATACGGCGAATTCGCTCATCTGTAAGAGGAAAACTAAAATTTGTACTGATATGTACATTCAGCCCAGCTTGGCGAGCAATTTGACACATCTCATCTACATCGGGATGTACAAGAGGATCTCCTAAGTAATAAAGAGAAACCACTGTTGATTTATCTTTTATTTCTTCAATAATACGCCGATATTGAGAGAGATTCATTTTTTGTTTTGCACTGAATTCTTGTTTTTTTAATGCTTCATTATCGTTGGGTTCAGCATGAACACAAAAACTACATTTCAGATTACAAAGTGGAGAAATATCTATTTTGACGCATACTGGCCAGGAAAGCATTGTTTCTTTTTTCCAAATAAATTGAATTCCGGCCAGTATCATATTTATCAATTTTCTAAAAGTTAAGTTTTCTATAAACCATCCTTTTCTGCGAGTAGCGTCTCGTATTACTTCGTATTCAAAATTTGATATATTCCGCTTCAGCCAATTTTTCAAGTTATTATCCAAAAAATTAATCATTTCCCACCTATTTATTGTTACGTTACAACCAACATTTACCTTAACTAAGGGTTTGCACATCGATCCGGATCATGCTGACAGTTGTGGCAAATTTATTTATACACAATTACTAACAGGACTTAGGCAAAAAATACCGATAAAATACCCTCAAATGTATATCCCAAAAGACTTTGATATCGTTTTGATTGGTTTGTTGGTATATCTGGATTACAGGCGTTTTTGGGCTTATGGTGTATTTCCTTTATCCGGCAAGAGTTTGAGGCTTATTTCTCAAAAATGTTTAATTTCCGCTAATTTATTCTCGATCGCTGTGGAATATAAATATCCTCGGCATTTAAAACAGATGATGATTAATAGCCGATCTTATCTACAAGTTTCAATTGTTGGTTTCTGTTAAAAAAATTGGACAAAATTTAAACCCTAGAGCAATTTTTTCCCTATTTATTAGCTGCAATTTACCTAAAAAATAAATATATTTGGGAAACATTTGGTAAAATTTAGCTATTCTTAGTACTTTGATAATAATAGACTAATGAAATATCGACATTTGTTCTATTGGGCAGTTTCTACTTTAATTATCATACTTTTAAGCGTTATTCCGGCGCGACTGTTGATCGCCTCTTACCAATATCCTCACCCCCAAGCTATCTTTACCCTTGGAGGTGGTGCAGATCGAGAAACATTTACCGCGCAATTTGCTCAAAATTATCCATCATTGGAAATTTGGGTATCTTCTGGAATTCCTCCTCAAGAAGCATATAATATTTTTGCAAATGCCGGTATTCCATCCACTAGAATAAATCTGGATTATCGTGCTGTAGATACTGTTACTAATTTTACTTCTTTAGTGGAAGATTTTAAAAATAAACATATTCACCACGTTTATTTAATTACCTCTGATTTTCATATTCCTCGCGCTCAAGCAATTGCTACCATAATTTTTGGTAGTCAAGCAATTAAATTTACCCCAGTTTCTATCGCTTCTAATAAATCTCCTGAGTCTTGGCTTCATATTTTGCGAGATGTGGGGCGTTGTTTATTGTGGCTCTTTACTGGTCGCACGGGTGCTAGTTTGAATCCTGATTTATAATCAAAGACAATTTTAATAATTTTTTCTATTACTTTTATCAAAAATTAAAAGCGATCGGAAACTAATAATAATTATATTACCTAAAACTAGCCCGATCGCCTAACTTTATCTAAACCTCCGGCTCTATTCCTAAAGCTTGCAACTGAGCCGCTAAACGCTCCGCTCGTTGCCGCTCATTTTCCGCCCTAGCTTCCGCTTCCTCGGCTCTTTTTCGTTCGCTTTCGGCTTGTTCCTGTGCCTGAATTCGTCCTTGGGTTTCTTGCTGTAATGCCTCTTTTAATTCATCGGGAACTAACAATTTTTCCCCCGTATCCTCCCGATAAAAACCAATTAATTTACCCTCCACTTCTAACCGCAGTTGTAACACATTGCTTTTTTTATCTGTAATTAATTCATAAGTTTCTCCCCGCAGTCGATAACCTTGCAATTGTGATTCTATCCACTCCCCTTTTGGGTCAAATAGCCAATACTCTTGTACATTTAACTGTTCATACAAAGTCTTTTTAAAAATAGTATCTTGGTTTTGAGTACCTTTAGATGTCATCTCAAAAATTACCACTGGCACTTGACCTTCTTCCCAGATTTTGTAATTATCTCTTCCCCCAGGAATTACATCATAAATTACCATCACATCAGGAGCTACACGCAAAGAAGGAAAACCCTGAGAATAATACAAAAACTGATTAGCTAAAACCGTTGCTTGACGATTTGCTAAATATTGTTTAAGTACTTCTAAAGTAGTTAGCATTGCATACAAATGATCGTAGGTTTCTGCCACTGGTTTACCATCCTCACTGGGATAAAAAATATCAACTTCTTGAGGTTTATCTGTTGGTAAAATAACAGCCATAATCACGCCCTATTTTAGCTGACAAATCTATTATAATCTTTTTTCTATATATTTGTATGTATAGAAATTCCCATGAATGTTAGGAACAAAACAGCCCTAGACACTCAGATTAATTAAAAATACACCAAAAAATAATTATCTTATTTACAGTCACATAGATATTTTTTTTCCGCTTTGCATTCAATAATATAATTAATGTAGAACCAGGTTAAACCATCAATTTTATTACCAAAAACTACCCATCATAAACCCTCCCTAGCCAACGCGATCGCCTATTATTAATTTCCCTATCTTTAATGAATCTCAGCAGCAGAAGCGAGTTTATTTAGATACTTTATTTATAGAATTTATCCCCTAACCCCTCTACAATATCATTAAAAAATTTTCAAAATATCCCAGATTTTTTAAATATTTTATATCTAATTTTCCAAAAATTACCCAAAAAATAATAATAAAACCCAATATTTTACTAATAAGCCCCGCATCTATTCCACACTACCCCAATAGTTTGTAAAATCACCCATGTATCATACAGCAACGACCATTTTTTTTGATAATCTAAATCCATTCCCACAACTTCATCAAAATTCTTAATTTGAGAACGCCCTTTTATTTGCCATTCCCCCGTAATTCCAGGTTTAACTAACAAACGTTGCCAATGATACCCATCATAATTAACCACTTCATCTAATATTGGTGGACGAGTACCTACTAAACTCATATCCCCAATTAAAACATTCCAAAATTGGGGAAACTCATCTAAACTTGTTTGGCGCAGAATACGACCTACACGAGTAATACGAAAATCATTTTGATTCTTAAAAAAATGACCTGTCACCTGATTTTCTACAGTATGTTTTAGTTGATCAGCCCTATTAATCATCGATCGAAACTTCCACATTCGGAAAGGGCGACCCAAATAACCATAGCGAATTTGACTATAAAAAATTGGGCCAGGACTATCCAACCAAATCGCGATCGCCACCGGTATCAGTATAATTCCCATGATAGCTAACCCTACTAAAGCACCCATAATATCAATTAAGCGTTTTCCGCGACTTATCACCGAAGGATGAACTGTATAATCATAAAATGCATCCATTTGTGAATAACACTTAACCAATGTCTGACTTGGTAGGGAACTAGAAAGGCTAGAAATCATAATCCTTCTCCTATATAGTTCCTACAAAAAACTCGGTAAATCTTTAATTTATTTTTATCATCATATAAGCATATTGTATTATTTTTGGATAGTAAAAATTAGCATCTTTGCTTAATCTTTATAAATTCAGATACTTTTATGAAGTTTCTGTATAGTGTCCGGAATAATATCTGTAAATCCACTTATACTAAACATAAATACCCCGTTTATTTAAAAAAATCAAAATCATTCCCTCAACAAATATTAGGAATTTCTCATTTATCTCTAATACTCTTAATATTACGTATTAAATCAAATCCTAAGATGACATATTATGCAACTTCATACCAAAATCAACAGGCAAAGGTTCCTCTAGTTTTTGATAACTACCAGCCAAAATATTCTGTAAATAACGCTGCACACACTGACACTGATCTACATTGGGGCGATAAGTGCGATCGTCTACCTTCTCAAACATAGACATCCCCTCAATACCCAATAAATCCAAATTATTCTGTCCCGATTCGCTCAGATAACATAAATCACTTTCTCCCGGAATAATACCAGCCGGAATATCCCCCGATAAAATAGCTCTAATTCTATTTTCACAAGCAGTAGTATTAATTGCTCTACCTTCCAATACTTGCATTATATTTCCCAGAGTAAAATCTCCTGCCGGCAAAACTCGCAATATTTCCAACAACAAAAAATAATCATTATATTGCTGTCGCGATATATCCAAAACTTGCGGATATTTTGCCACCATCGCTAAACCATTTACCACCGCCCCCGGTTTACCCTCCAACTCCTTATCCTGAAGAATTAAAGCATTAGGTAATTTTTGCCTTAACCAATTAGCAATAGGAGAAAAAGATACTATTCCCCCAGTACAAATAGCTTGATTAATTCCCTCTACCGATATACCACTTTCACTCAACAAAGCATTTAATTCTCGATTTAAAAACTGGACAAAAGGCTGTAAAACTTGTTTATCCAAATCTTTTCGACTTACTACCCAACGTTTATCAGCTAATTCCAAAGTAAAACTTGATTGATTTTGCAGCTTTTGTTTCAAATAAGCAGTTGCCTCTAATAACAACTGCCCCGAAATCGAATTAATCAAACTATTTTGGAACTGCCGACGAATAATCATATCATCCTGTCCGGGATTTGGTAAAATTAAAGATGTAAAATTATTCATAAAACCAGATACTATATCATCTCTAATTTTCCCATTTTTATCTTTCCACAATAATTGACAAATTATATCTTGATCTATGCCCTGCCCCGCATAATTACTACTGCGAAAATGAAAATTTTTATAGCTTAAATTTTCTAACTTTTGCGGTAATTGTAATAAACAAAATTCTGTACTTGTGGCACTTATATTAATTATCAAAGTACCGCCCCGCCTTAAATTAGATACTTTACCCAATAAAGTAGCGATCGCATCTTCCACAAAGAAAATTTGCCCCGCATTATCCACTAAACCCGCACCTAAAACAGCTTCTCTTAAATTAAACCGATAAGTCTCATTCCACAGTGCAGGCACACTTAAAATCACTCCAGACAATTCCGCCAAAACACCATTAAATTTTTCCCCATCTAAACCAATAGCACCACAACTAATTTTACCCTTCTTATTTTTAATAGTAGCCAATAACTCCTGTAATGCTACTACCACCGCACCCATACTAACTTCTTCTCCCCCAAACCATTGCAACATCGGCTGAGAATTCAAAAATTTCTTTTTAGATTCCTTCGCTACCTTTTCCCCATAATAAGGAATTGCTACCTGTAAATAATGTTTAAACTTGTGAAATAAAATCTCTTTCTTCTCATTTGTCAAGGGTTCAGCCTCAATATTTAATAATTCTTTACTACTAATCTCTGGCTGAATATCTGGCAGTGTCCATTCCCCCTGCTCTGGCGCTAAATAAATCGTCAATGGTAAATTTAAAACTGGCTTGGATTTTGGTTTATCTACCAGAGACCAAGAAATCGGATATACTTCTCCTGTGAGACGATTACATAAAATCGCTGTAATATCCTGCATTCCTACATCTATTCCTAAATACCAAATTTTATGTCGCTCCAGTTTATCTTGTTTATCTTCTCCCTCAGAATATCCACCACCTTTTTCTGTTTCTAATTCCTCTGGCAATTGATTCAGAATTTGGATATTTTTTTTTGCCCTATCTGCCCCTTGGGTAATAGCATCTTCTGGGGGTGATAATTCTGGCTGCGAAACAGGTGTAGGCAATACCTCGGATTTATTAGAAATATTTTGATTTTTCCCTTCCTTCCCATCCACTTCTGGATTAGATTCTACCTTGGAAAAATTCACATAATTAATCCCTTGATTGCTAAAAATATCCGCCTGTCTCCCCGCATTTTCCCCACCAGTTTTTTCTGGAAAATTTGTAGTTAAATAATCCTCCTCACTATCTTCTTGTTTAGTAAAATTTTCCAGATCATTTTCCTGGGTTTCCTCTGCATTTTTACTAGCAGAAATATCCGGTTTCGCCTTATCTGTTGTTGTGTTTACAATATTTATTTCTAATATATCCGGCGCTATTTCCTCTGGTAGTGTTTCTATCCCTTCATCTAATAATCCTGATAGTTGCTCTTCTATTTCTATATTACTAGGTGTCGCCGCTTCCAAGCTTAAAATATCGCCGATCGCCTTCTTCTCGATCTTTTCCTCTTTTTCTGTCGCTGCCGACATTATCCCCCCAGCCAAATTATCCCAAGAATTATCTAATAATCCAGCTAATTCCTCATCTGTGGTTTTTATCTCATTTTGGTCTGTTTTTTTTTCGTTTTTTGTCGTTTTTTCGTTTATTTCTACTAATAAATCTGTCAACTTGGAAATTATATCAACCCCTGTTACTAATATGGGTTTATTTTCACTTTTATCTGCTGATATTTCCTGGTAAATTCGATCGCTTTCTGTTTCTATCTTTTCCTGATTAATTTGGTTTTCTATAGAATTTTCTACATTTTCTATAGAATTTTCTACATTTTCTATAGAATTTTCTACATTTTCTATAGAATTTTCTACATTTTCCATAGAATTTTCTACATTTTCCATAGAATTTTCCATAGAATTTTCTACGTTTTCCATAGAATTTTCCATAGAATTTTCTACGTTTTCTATAGAATTTTCCATAGAATTTTCTACGTTTTCTATAGAATTTTCCATAGAATTTTCTACGTTTTCCATAGAATTTTCCATAGAATTTT
>CAWUOF010000148.1:0-8671 GCA_963923765.1 uncultured bacterium
GATTTTAACTATATTATAGATAGATAGATATTATTAGGTATTCGTTTTTAGTTTTAATTATAAATCTTGCTAGAATTTATATTTATTTTAAATTTATATATTCAACCTATTAAAATTGCCAAAATATGATTTTAGGAAACAGCCAAAAATTACCCTATGATTTTCGACTGTTTCCTATTTTAACTATTTAGCCATTTAATAAGGCTTCCACAAATTCGTAACTAGAAAAAGGTCGTAGATCTTCTAGCCCTTCTCCAGCACCAATAAAGCGGATAGGTAAACCTAATTGTTGTACTACTGCTAAAGCAACGCCGCCTTTGGCTGTTCCATCTAATTTGGTTAAAACCACACCACTTAATTGTGCTGCTTGGGAAAATACTTCAGCTTGGCGTAAGCCATTTTGACCAAGGGTAGCATCTAAAACTAATAGAGATTCTATTTTTGCATCGGCAGCTTGTTTATCAATAATTCTCCGGATTTTACTAAGTTCATCCATGAGATTTTTTTTGTTTTGTAGTCTGCCGGCGGTATCTACTAAAAGTAATTCTGTACCTCGGGAACGTGCGGCGGCGATCGCATCATAAACTACGGCGGCGGGATCTGTATTTTTACCTGGGTTAGCAATTACTTCTGTACTACTGCGATCGCCCCAAATTTTCACCTGTTCTACTGCCGCCGCCCGGAAAGTATCTGAGGCTGCTATTAAACACTTATAACCAGATTTTTGACCGAGACGGGCTAATTTTCCAATAGTTGTAGTTTTTCCTGCGCCATTAACTCCTGTCATTAACCAAATATTTAAAGTATCTTTTTCTGGTGCAAAAGTTGCGCTATATTCTTGCAAAGGAGCATCCAGAATATCTCGCAAAATTTGTTTTAAATAAGCGATGGCTTTTTCTGGTTCTAAGGCTTCTTCTTTTAACTTATTTTGCAGAGATTGAATAACTTTATCTGTTGCCTCAACTCCCACATCAGCTTGTAATAACAATGCTTCTATTTCGCTAACAGCATCTTGATTAAGCGGTCCTTGACCAACAATTGATTTTAGTTGGTTAATTAAATTTCGACGAGTTTTATCTAAGCCTTGCCGTAGGCGTTTTAGCCAGGTTATTTCCTCAATGGAAACATCTTCAGGAGTGCGCCCTTGAGATGCTAATACTTCTGCTGACCAGAGAAAACTTTCATCAAAAGTTAAACCCCCATCTCGATATGCTGGGGTACCAATAGCTGAGGTACTGGCTGCCTTCGTTTCTATTATTTCTGGTTCCTCTATTGCCTCAGCCCGCAGTTTTTCTAATCTAGCTTCTCGATCGGCTTCTGCCTTTGCCCAAAAAGGCAACGTAGTAGATTCTGATGTTTTTTCAGTTTGTTCTTCTACTATTGCTTGAGATGTATTTTTTTCTATTTTATCTACTGTCTCAGCAGCATTAATTTGAGTTTTTGCTTCTATTATTTCACTAACTGTTTCATTAACTGTTTCCGTCCCTGATTCAGTAACATTTATTTTTTCATTTTCCTGAACAGTTTCTAATGCTTCTGCTGTTTCTGTTGTATTGACAGGTTCTTCTATCTGCTGTTGTTTATCTTTGATATTTTTATAGGCGGCTTTAGCCCAGGTTAGATAATCTTCCTGAACTTGTTTAGCACCTTCAGAGGATGATGGAGTTTCTAGGGTTGATTCTGCTGATTTTGTTTCAGCAGAATTTGTTTTTTCCTGTGTAACCTGTTCTTGTTCTCCAGGAGTATTATTAGGGCGACGAAACCAATTAAAAGCCATTACAACTAACCTAATTTTTAGAGTTTAGAGTTTAGAGTTTGGATTTTCGATTATTTTCTTTTATCCAAAATGGTTTTTATTTTGGCAAGAATTACAGGGTATTTCAGGTTTTAATGTAATTATTATATAAATAAATATTTTTATTTACAAACCTTTCATCTCTGTTTCCTGCTTGATGCACTAAATTTATTCGGTTTTGAGGCTATCATTAAAGCGCCGCAGTACCCCATTTATAAATTTATGACCTTCTTCGCCACTATAACGTTTAGCTAATTCTACTGCTTCGTTAATGGCAACTTTATTAGGAATGCCTAGATACATAATTTCGGTTACGGCAATTCTTAAAATATCTCGGTCAATGCGAGGTAAGCGGTTGATTTGCCAATCAACCATAGAGTTAGTAATTTTTTCGTCTATTTCTTGGCGATAAGAATTAACACGAGTTAAAATTTCTAAAGAGTAAGCTCTTACTTCTTGTTGATTTGCCAGTTGAATAAATTCTGGCAATTCTACTGCTGTACCTAGCCGGTTAATGGCGGTTTGGGTGAGTTCGATCGCATCAGATACCATTGCCTTAGCACTTTTTACATCAGTGGCTTGTGTTTCGCTTTTTAGAAGGCGATCGCTTCCTCGCTTTAGTTCGGCTACTGCTGTTTCTAAGGTTTCTTGTACTTCTGTTGTCAAAGTCCGGATCGCTGCTATTACAACATTCTGTAATTGCTGGGTTTCCAGTTTTTCTGTATTTGTGCCTAATTGACTTAAACCTAGTAAAGCCAATTCACGGGCAATTCGACGGGCTTGCATAATTATTTTTGAGGTTGTGGTAGTCCCAACCGATATTTCGGTAATAAGTAATGGGTAATGGGCAAGAGGTAATTATAATACGCCGATTACCTATTACGTTTTCATTAATTGCTAAAATCTTCTTCTAAGGGTATGGCTTGTCGTTTTAATTCTTGCAAGGGTTTTTCTAGTTTTTGATTTTTGGATACGCCCATAGGTACAGGCATGGGTGTACTGGGGCTAACAATACCACCTGAGACAATTACTTTAAAAGCTTCTTCTACAGACATGGGTAAGTCTATAACTTCATCATCAGAGACGATGGCATACCATCCTGTAGTCGGGTTAGGAGTTGTGGGAATAAATAGACTTATCATGGAATCAGGTAAATTTGAGGCAAATTCCTGTTCTACCCTACCTGTCACAAATCCAATCGCCCATATTCCTCGTCGGGGATACTCTATCAATACTACACGGCGAAATTTACCGCTAGAGTCTTTTAGTAAAGTTTCTAGTAATTGCTTTAGGGTTTTATATACAGATCCAGCTAAGGGTATTGCCTGTAATACTCTCTCCCCTAGATCTAATAACCACCGACCAGCTATATTTCTAGCCATTAAACCTATTAACATAATGCAGCTTAATGGCACTGCCAGCCCTACTGCTAAATTAATGACGCTACCTAAAAAGGGATGCAGATCGTCGAAAGGATTAATTTGCTTAGGAATGCGGGTCAAAAATTTAATTACCCAATTAGCAACGGTAAATGTTAGCCAAATGGTGGTAGCTAGGGGAATTACTACCAAAAGGCCAGCTATTAGGTCATTTTTGAGATCCTGCTTGAGGCGTTGTAGCACGATTTATTTTCTCTCCTTATAAATCTATGAAAGTATAATTTTAAGTAGATTTTTTTGACCATCTACCTTTTTATGGGATGTTCCACCATTCCGGTTTCTATGTTTAAACTAAGATGGTTGCATTGTGGTCAATATGCAAACATTTAAGATTATCTGAAATTATTTTTAAGAATTGTAACAATTTATTTTAAATTTAGGTAAATTATTTAACCTGAGCCAGCCTAAATGCTTGACTAATGGCTGAGGCGATCGCTGTGGGCTAAAACCCCAAATACGGCCAAATTTCAAAGGTTAATTAGTGTGTAGCTAACTATTGTGACTTATTTTGCGATGAATAGCCAGATATATCGGTTTTATATATCTCTCTCTGCTTGCTTGGGTAAGAAATCTAAGTTTGCCCCAGATAGGTTTCGTAATTCCCAGATTTTTAGGATAATTAAATATTCATAAAATGCTTGTAAGGTACACCAAGCCAAACCCGATCGCCCATCCAAAACCCCCCCTAAAATAAAATACATATATATAAATCTTAAAATAGGACGGCAGGGCAAACGCAAAGATAAATCTTTCAGCGATCGCCGTCTTTCTACTTCTGATCTACCAAAAAATAAATCTTTCCAGTTAATTTTTCCATTTTTTAGCTGCCTTAATGTTTCTACTGCTTCATCAGTAGAGTAACGATTATGTTTTTCTAGCCACCTGCTTAATCCTTTGCTACAAGTGTAATGGGGATATATTTCTTGGAGAAATCCTGTTGGCCCTAAACAAACTTCTCTTTCTGTATGTCCGTAGTCATCAAACCATACTTTATCTTTACGAAAAAGTCGCATTTGATAACGGGGATATTGGGTACTTCTACGAATCCAATTATTCAGAAAAATAACTTTTTCAGCGACGTAATAACCAATATATTTTGAATTTTTAATAGCTTCTAAGCATTCTGCAAATAATGCTGGCGTCATCCTTTCGTCAGCTTCCAGAATATAAACCCATTCATATTTAGTAGGAATTTCTTGCAGCATCCAAGTTCGCTGCCGTCCGTGAGTCTCAAAATGATGTTGGACGATGCGAACAGGATAGTTACTAGCAATTTCTATGGTGCGATCGCTACTGAAAGAATCTACTATGATAATATCATCCGACATTTGTGCCGATTCAATGCAAGCAGCAATATCTATTTCTTCGTTATAGGTCAGGATATAAATTGAAAACATCCTTGTTTTATAGTAGTCAATTGTAAATAGTCTGCCAAATAAATTACCTAGTAGAGAAAGGCCAGAGGTAAAAGGCAAGAAGCAATAGGCACAGAGGTTATCCCTATATTTAATTTTATCTAGTTTCTTAACTTATGCAATTGCTTCAATATTACCCTGGGAAAAAAATCTGAATATTTCCTCTAGCCAGTATATGGGCTATCGACCAGATGTTGGACGGCGATTAATTGTCGGAAATATCATATTTTTCAATCCTAGCCAGCCGATCGCTGTGTATCCTATTCCCAATAATAAACTACTACTACCTGTTTTTAATCCTAGTTTCACAGCTTGTGCTTGGGTTTGTTTTTCTGCTTGTAATTTGTCTTCCCTCAGTTTATTTTGCATCTGATTTTCAAATTCTTGTGCTTGTTTATCTACTAATTCTTCAAATCCTTTTGGATTATCTTTTGCGCTTTTGAATATTTCTAATTGTTTTTTAACCGCAGCAATTTGATCTTCTGGTACTTGACCTTTTTTGATAGCTTCCTCCAGTTGAGTTATGTTTGCATTTAGTGTTTTTTCATCTTTTACTATTTCTTTTAGTTGTTTTTTTCGTTTTTCAACTTGGGCTTTTAAGTTTTCTGCTTGTCCTACTTGCTGATTAATCTGTTCTACCGCTTCAGCTTTCGCACTCATCACATTGCTGCCATGTAAAGGAACTATTAATAAAAATATTAATCCTAAAATACTAGATAATACCATCATGCCCAATTTTAATTTTATCCATCCATCATTTCTTTCTGACATTCCTGAACTTTCTACAATCCAACATCCAGTAAAAAATAAAACTAACCCTAATAGGGGTATTATTCCTTGTCCTACTATTTGATTAATTATGTTTATTTGCCACTCTCTATTAGCAAAGTTAGGTGGTATAAATAAAATTATATAATCTATGATAGAATATATTATCATAATTATTCCCACAATTTTTTGTATTTGTGAGATTAAAATCGTATTTTGACGGCTATCCATTTATTTGTTTTTCTCCTGAGTAAATAGGCATTTTTTCTGTTTTTTCCAGGCAAAATCTAACTTGGTTGCTGTTTCTGAGTTACTACAGCTAATGCTTATTCCAGCAATATTAGCAACCACCAACTAATTTATGTAAGTCAGAATGCTGATAATACTATACCTCATACAATCTCTGAACGCTATAAAGTTAGCTTACAAATTAATTGGTAATTGGTAAAACATAAATATATTACCAGAAAATATGCTAGTTTAGCGTTTCTACTCTTACAATTTACAGGATGTAATCTGTTTTAGTGCTTTGCTTTTGCAATATAAGAGTGGTATAAATCTTGCTGCCATCATGGGACAAGTATAGAATGGCCAATTATTCTGTATTATCCATTTACCATTAATTGCAAATTTTTGGGACAATTTTTTTAAGATTACATCAATCAGTTTATCAGTAACTATACCATAAATAAAATTTTATTTTGGATTATATACAATTCTATTTTATTGGTGATAATTACAAAATTTAGATGCCTTATTTAGTATTGTTTACAATGAATTATATAAGTGTTTTTTATTCATAAACTTTAAAAACCATATTGTCAAATTAATTTGTTATAAAAAATATTGAAAAATATTTATTTTTTATTTTTGTTAATTTCAAGTTTATGATTTTATGAAAATGTTTATGTAAAAAATATAGAGACTTTTGCAAGGGGTTGTCAAAATGTGTACTTAATTTTATTAAGTATATACTTAAAAATGATTTATAAATGTCATAAAAATGTAACTTAATTTTATATAAACATTGGCAAAATATATGGATATAAGCTATTGTTATAGAAAAAGAGCTTGTAGTTAAATCTGGACAAAAGGTAAATATAATGGTAACAATATTTTGAGGAAAGTTAAATCTCCATAACCAAATTGGTATTAAGATAATTAGACAAAGGCAGCCTTGGTTTGACACAATAAAGCCAAGGCCAAAGATAGATTTAGGGTATTCACCTTATAATTTATTTTAAAATTAATGAGACAATGGAGGAAAATTTAAAGAAAAAATCTCTAATTTATTATGGCTTGATTTAAAAATATACGATCGCATATTAATTTTATCCGGAAAAATACTAGCAAAATATATATATTTTAAGTAAATTCTTTGCGTATTTTACTGGTAGAATATAAATATATATTAGTAAATTTTAAATTTTCCATGAAACGGAACTTGTAGCTCGTAAAATAGTTCCAAATAATTAAGCCCTGTTGTGTTTATTGCATCAAATGATATGGTTATGATTTCTAATTGGCCTCGAATTTCTTTACACCGGATATTATGGCGATCGCTAATTGTCAGCACTCTTTCTAGCATGGGGTTACTGTCTGGGGTGTTTCCTGGTTTATCTGGTTATTATCCGGAATTAGTTTTTAATGCTTCTGCAATGGCTCAAACTGTCAGCAATGAAGAAGTAACTAATTATGCTCGTTCTGTATTAGCTGCGGAATCATTACGTCAAAAAGCCTACGGTGAAATTAAATTAATGAATGCAGGTAATGTACCAGAAATTGTTTGTACCGAAAATAGTTTAAACAAACTTACATCGTCTCAAGTGCGTAGCATTGCTGTAAATTTTTGTAATACCTATAAACAAATTATAGAGAGCAATCAGTTGACAATTTCAAGATTTAACGACATTACTGAGAACCAAATCAAAGATACAGAATTAAAGCAGCGTATCCAAAACGAATTACTTCGGTTACAAACAACGACTCCTTGATAGGCTGTTAATGGGCCGATCTAACCAAGCTCTTATCTAAGTAGCAGTAGCAGTGGATACATACCTGAGTGTGGGTATGAAGTCAAGATATTTTTATTAAATATTTTTAAAAAGCTCAACTTTTTGGTTCAAGTTGAGCTTTTTTGCTGAGGACAACCTGATAAAAAAGTTGTAGGGCGTCTGGGGATCGACCTGGGACTAAAGCTAAAACCAGCTTTGTCATAGATTCTTGACAAGAAAAGAAACAACAGTGGTTATTTTGTCAATCAATTGTTATATTTTGTAACAGAGAGCGATCGCCATAAAAATTTTTGGGCATCCTGAAACCCAAGAGCGATCGTCGAAGAGAAGTAAAAAGACTGGTAAAACCAGATTTCAGCTTTTCTTCCCTCCTTCTCAAAATCTTGGAGGTAATTATGAACCAACCTATCCAACTCTCCCTAGAAAAGCAGTTCCATATCAAATCTTTTGAGGCACAAGTCGATCGCATGACTTTAGAACAAGCCCAAGACTTCCTCAAACAAATTTACAAACAAATGATTATCAAGGAACTCATGTATCAAGATTTCCTCAAACATCAATGGGGGTTAGAACCAGGCCATGAATTCAAATAAATAAACTATCCTTTACCAAATGTGTCGCAACAGTTCACCTCCTTCTCTTGCTTCGGTTCAGAAGGGAAACAAGCTGGGGTTGTTGGGGTTTGTAACTGTAACTTAAAATTTACCTAATTACCAAAAAATATTCTGATTTTCAACATCATAAAAAAGCTAAATTAAGACAGCCATAATGAAAATCGGGATTTAAATATTCCAATATGCGATGCAGCTTTGTATAGATAGATGTCTCGCTCAAGATAGTTCGTCAGTGGGCTGACTGTGGGAAAAGAATTTGTGAGATTAGCCCACACGGACATAGACGGTTTTATTGAGCAGACATCCAACCCATAATAATTATTTTTACCAAATAAATTAAATAAATTACTGAGGCTTACTGAGGCAATATTTCTTTATTTTTTTTACACTCTGATTAATATTTGCCTTTAACTTTATTATAGTTTAAAACCGCCTTTTATGTGATATAATTATAACCAAGTATTATTATTTTTATATTCTCATATAAAAGCAGTTTATAACAGTTAACTAATTACCTTCTGTTATAAACTGCCTAATATTTTCAACAAAATTAAACAGAGTAGAATAATTTTAAAAAAGTTGAGGGTTTAAAATGCTAATAAAAAGTCTTTATGACTTATCCTAG
>CAWUOF010000149.1:0-8655 GCA_963923765.1 uncultured bacterium
ATTTTATTCAAGATCGTTATTTGTATGTAGCTTTACAAAAAGCTGATGTCCATGAAGAGTTTCGCATCCCGATGCAAAAGTTTTTCCAAATATCTAAAGAAGAATATTGGAATATGTCTAAAGTTTCTAACTCTAGCTTAACTGAAGAGTTAAAACTAAAAGAAATAAATTTAATTGTTTTTCCGAATTGGAATTTATCGGAAGAATTAATAATTTCTGAGTTAGAGGAGTTAATTCGGGCTGTTGGTATCCATCCCGATCGCCAGCAAATTACTTTACTTATAGATACTAGCAATTTTCCTGTTAATTCTGAAACTAATGCCGAGGAAATTGTATCGGCGATCGTTCTAAATTTATGTTTAAATGAGGGTTTGGATATTGCTAATGAGGGAATAGAAATTTCTTTTCTGGAAAATCTAAATCAAGAAGATTGGCAAATTTTACTACCAGAAATTTCTTATCAAGTTTCTCTTTCTGGAGAAAATATCCAGGCTATAGAAAATTTGGCCAAAGAAATTAAGAGTTGCGATATTAAAAATTTTCTTGGCACTAGATTCCCTGAGTAAGACTGTTTGCCAAGGAAATTAAGAGTTGTGATATTAAAAATTTTCTTGGCAAAAAATTTTTTTAGTAACAATAGAAAATTTAGGCGTTTTCTGGAGGATTTCTAATCAAAAAAACTACATCAAATTCATATTCCCAGTTAAAATGACGGTAGCAAGTAAAGCTACTAAATAAATCGAGAATATCTTGTAGTTTAAAATCGTGATAATGATAGGGGTTGTAGTGGCTGGTCTTTTTGGATGGATAGGTTAAAATTATATGATTTATCGAGTTGCGATCGACAAAATTCGGTAAAACCATAGTATCTTTTATATGTTCTATAGTTTCTACCGATATCAACATATCAATTTTTGTATCAAATACCCAATCTGCTAAATTAGTAACATGGAATTCTAAATTATCCTTAGCATATTCCTGATTAGCATAATTAATAGCATCCGCTTCAAAGTCTAGCCCAATTACTTTTTTTACATCTGGGTTAGTTGAAAGTAAATAACTGCCATATCCACAGCCACAGGCAGCATCACAAACAACACCTTTGGCAAACTGTCGTAATAAAGCATATCGCTCTATATGTCGTTCCAATCGCACTTGGTTTTCAATTTTTATAAGTTGATCGCGGCTGATATACAAACGCTGATCTACTTTTTGATTAGAACTGTCAGGTGGTAAATTCATAGATTTTCCTATTAGTAATTCAAGATTTTTTTTCGGATTATTTTATGTCGGCAAAAAATCGGTATTATTGCTGTGAATTATTTTGGTTTTTTCTGAGCACGATTTTCTATATCTGCTTGAATTTCTTCCCAAATTTGATTGTATATTACCTCCCAATTATGTTCTTGTAAAATTTGTTCCCTTACTAAACGGCTACGACCTAATAATTCAGATTCTGGTAAATTCAAAGCCCATTCAATAATTTTTCTATTTTCTGATGGATCGTGAGTTAAATAAATGGCATGAGGACTTGCAAAACCACTTTCAGGGGTAACAAGGGGAACTAATCCTCTAGCACAGTTTTCTAAAATAGTTGTTGCTTGAGCATCCATTGTAGCAGTATGTATATAAAAATCACAATTTTCTACTACCCATTGATTAAATTCTGGATTATTGTTATCTATGCTTCCCAAAAAATTAAATATATAAGGTTGTTCTTCTATACTTATTTCTAATAAACCCTGATTAGCTTGGATATTATTACTAGCAACGTGCAAAAGAGTGTCTAAACCTTGTATGCTTTTACAAGTGATATCAAAACCTTTGTAGCTTCCCAAATGACTAATATGCAATATTTGCCGCTCGCCAATTTCATTAAATCTTTGTTTAAATACCGAGAAATTATGTCCAGCAACGCACATATTGCAGTGAATTAATTTATCTTTAACGCAAAATTGTATTGAATTATCCATTTTTTGATGAGTGCGATCAATCCATATTTCCCCACCTAATGCAAAAATTTTTTGAGCCGCTAATAGTTGACTTTTATAATAAGGCATATTAGGAGTCCATTCAATCGGAAATTCTGGAACCCAAGGCATTAAAATATATGTGTTAGTATGACATTTGTCTTTTGGTGTGAGGGCATTATCTTTCACCCAATTATGTACTAAATCACCATGTTTAGCTTTTTCTGTAAAAATACGACCATCCCAAGTTGGATGTCCTATTAAAATATCATTAGGATTTTCAGTAACTTTACCAGCATACCAGTTAGACTGGTGAAAAGCTATTTTTTTACCCAAGTAGTATTCTGCCCACTTAGCAATTTCAAAGTTAGAAAATTCGTAAAATTTGTAACTATTTTCACTTAAGTAATATCCACACCAGAAAAAATGCAGCATTGTTTTGACTAAAAAATTAACTAAGCGACTGTTATATATATATTACACGAATTCTTTTTTGATTTTATCTATAATTGTTGATTATGTAAATATAATTTTCTTATTATTCGAGAATATTTGTTACAGGTATTTTATGAGATGGTATTGCAATTAAATTTAACTGGTGGGGCAAATTTTCCAGAGAATCAATGGAAATTACTTTTTGCACGTAAGGTTGGTAATAATATAATTGATATCCTTTATTTTGTAAATATTCAGCAACGGGTAGGTTACTGCCTTTGCTACCCGCGATATTTTCATACATAATTGTTGGCGAAAAAAGTTCTAATATGCTGTTGCAGCCAGCTAAAACTGACATTTCGTGACCTTCTGCATCTATTTTGAGAAAGTTTACTTCGGTAAGATTTTCTGTTTCTATGAGACTATCTAAAGTAAAGCATTTAACCTCTGCAAAGCTTCCAGGCTCTAGCGATCGCGCTACTTCTTCTGATACAATCTCATTTAATTCATTAGCATTGTGTAAAGATAAATTTGCTGTTCCGATGCGATCGCTTGCTGCCCCCGCATAGATTTTTACCCAATTAATATTATTAATTTTACAGGTTTCTTCCAGACAGCTAACGCATTCAGCAAAGGGTTCAACAGCTATAACTTTTCCTTCTGACCCTACTTTTCTAGCCGCACTAAATGTATAAACTCCTACATTAGCACCTACATCTATAACTGTCATTCCTGGTTTGATCGCACTGCGCCAAAATTCCATCTCTTTCTCAAACCAGTCTCCTTCTCCTAGTAATACAGTTGTTACTATACTACGAAAAGAAGGAGCTACTGCCAATAATAACTCTGTTTCAAAAATTGTATAAGTAATAGGGCTATCTGCTGGTATTTCAGCCCATTTTAAAGCTAAATTATCAGGATTTTTTTGCTGTAAGTCGTGGGCAAAGTTTAGCCAGTAATTAGCTGTATCTATCATTTTTGCATCTCGATAAGCTAAATATAATGCTTGTAGCGTAGGAGCAAAATCAGGTGCTATTTCGGCAGCACGATGTAAATACAGCAAACCTTCCCATCTATCATTAGCAATATTGGCAATTCCTAGTTTTAAATTAATTGTAATAGAATTAGGTAAAAATTGAAGATATAAGTGTAATAATCGCAGCCCATAACTATTATAAAATAATAGCTGAGTTCGACATAAAGCTTCTGTTAATAAAACTAATGCTTGTTTATAACCATTGTCTGTTGCTATAATTTCTATTATTTCCTGGTCACTTTGAATATTGTTGTTTCTCCAAGGCAAATAAACAATTCCTGGTAATTTTTTTTCTTTATTATTGTAAGCTGGTTGTAAAGTATCTATCAAATTAGAAAACCCTATATTTACTGCTTGTTCGATATCTCCTATCATTACACAAATCAAAGTTAAATGGGCAATACAAAGGGGGTGTTCTTGCAATTCTAAGCCTTGATTTAAAGCTTCCATAGCCATGTTTAAATAAAATTCTTTTGCAGATAAATCTTCAGATCGATCGGCTTCTAGTAAGGCTACTACGGCAAAGTTATTCCAATCTAATGCTGATGTTGGTTCATCCCAATTAGTTGTTTCCAGAGTTGCTTTTATATGGGATGGTAAAGTATTTATATCGATGCTAGGACAATTATTTTTTAGGTATTCTAAATATAATTCCGGGGCTGATGAATCCATAATACAAGTAATCCTAATTGTTTAATTTATTTTTTGATGCTACTATAAACTATCGGAAATTGCAACTATAATTTTTCAGGTAAATATTTCCGAATCTAAAAATTTTAGCTGATATTAATTGTTATTGTTTGGGTTTTTCTCCTGATTTTATTTGCTCTAAAAGTATCTTATAATCTTTGCGATCGCCATGTAATTTTATTAATTTTTCTAAAGGTTCGATCGCCCCTTTAGAATCGTTCATTTTTAGGCGTGTTTGCACTAAGCCTTCTAAAGCTGTTTGATTATTTGGTTCCCGTTTTAACACCAATTCATAACCCTTGGCTGTTGCTGCGAGTTGTGATGCTTCAGTGTCAGGTATTGGCTGGGTTTCTTGGGTGGGTTCGCCATAAAAATAATTATACCAATATTCTATAGCAGTTCCCGACCCTGCCAAAGCAAAAAATAAAATAGATATTAAAGCAAACATCCGCTTTTTGTGCAGAAGTTGCAGGCTGCGGGCTTCCATGTACTCTTGTTCACTACTAGGCATATTTTTTATACCGACCATCACTTACCAAAATTAGAGTACCCAGATTTTTCTCGATCGCTATCACCTAGATAAAATACTACTTAACAACCTCCGGGACAATGATTAACACAAGCCACATTTTTTGTCGGGATATTTTCAATTTTTTGTTTAGCAGTATTTATTTTCCAAGCTTGGCGTACTTTGGTATATAAATCTTTATTTTCAAATCCTTTTATTTGCACGATCGCCATAATTGTAGAATCTGCTTTACCCTCTAATTCACAGTTATAATTTAACCATTCTCCTGGTTTAATTTTCGGTATAATTTCTGCATCTAATATCCCATTAACTGGGATACCTCTACCATCATTTTTCGTCAACATCCGAATTTGTTTAGTTAATATTAAAATTCCATCAAAATCTGTCCCTTTTGTATTTGGTTTTACCCATTCAATGCCATATTCACAAGTATATTTTTCTCCGATACATTTACCTGATTTATACCATTCTGGTAGAGATGGTAATTCATGGTGTTCATTTTTTATAAATATTTTTTCCCTATTTAAATTTTCTTTAATATAAGTAATTATTGCTTTACTTTTATAAGCATTTGCTAGATCTTTTTTCTCCTCAAAAAAATTGGCAGCTTTATGTAAATCTTCTATAGCGTTTTTAAAATCTTCTTTTTCAGTTTTATTTAAAGCACTATTAAATAATTCTTGTTGTGCTTGTAAAGGTATAACTAAGCATCCTAATATTAGGATAATTAATAGGCTAACTTTGTTAAAAATTAAAGATTTGCCAGAAATAATTGTTAACATAAATTCTCTGGGATTATTAAGGTAGTAGGGAACAGAAAAAAGCCAAAATTTCAGAATTTCTATAGAAACATTAATTTTATCGTTGACGTTAAAATATGACTATTAATTTTTTAAAATAAAATATTAACTGGGTCAAAAAAATTTTCTGCCCATATATTGATACATTTTTATTTACTTTTCTTAATTATTTGTAATATTGTTAAATATATTTTTTTAGATATTTTATCTATACCATACTAAGCTGATTTTGTCAATAGAACGAAAAAAAATCTGGTGGTAAGTCCCACCAGAAAAATCATATTAAGATGCTAGTTCGGCTAATTCTAACCAGCGATCGGTTGCTATATCAATAGCTTGGCTTAAAGCTTCCACCTGTTCATGTAATTTTTGGACTTTACTTATTTCTCCTGGCGGTGCATTATAAAGCTGTTTTTCCAGTTCATTTTTTTCGGCTTCCATTGCGGCAATTTTGCTTTCTAAGCTTTCATATTCCCGCTTTTCTTTAGAAGATAATTTCCGAGGTTTATTAGGGTCAGTTTGAGATTTCCAAGATTTTTTAGGTGAAGTTTCCTGTTTTTGCTCTTTTTCGTTATTATTTTGAGCAATTTCTTCTGCTTGTTTATATTCTAAATAGATAGAATAGTTACCAGGATATTGTCGTAAATTTCCTTCATTTTCAAAGGCAAAAATTTTATCTACAGTCCGATCGAGAAAATAGCGATCGTGGGATACTACTATTACACAGCCATTAAAATCTTCCAAATAATCTTCTAAAACTGCTAAAGTTTGTACGTCTAAATCATTAGTAGGTTCATCTAAAATTAGTAAATTTGGCGCACTCATTAAAACTCGCAATAAAAATAAGCGGCGTTTTTCTCCCCCAGAAAGTTTATATATCGGTGCATATTGTTGATTTCCAGGAAATAAAAACCGTTCTAACATTTGCGATGCAGTTATCTGGGTTCCATCTGCTATTTTAACAAATTCTCCTACTTCTTTAATATAATCAATTACACGCTGATTTTCATTTAAAGCGGCAAGT
Organism: uncultured bacterium; assembly: GCA_963923765.1. Classification (GTDB taxonomy): domain Bacteria; phylum Cyanobacteriota; class Cyanobacteriia; order Cyanobacteriales; family CAWUOF01; genus CAWUOF01. Next base: position 6,485 of record CAWUOF010000149.1, read on the forward strand.
AAATCTTCTGAATGTTGGTCAAAATAACCGATGTGAATAGTAGAACCGATGTCAACTATGCCAGAATCAGGTTTTATGCGATCGGTGATAATATCCATTAAAGTAGATTTACCTGCACCATTACCGCCAATAATTCCTACTCGATCTTCCGGACTAAATTCGTAGGTAAAGTTTTTAATTAATGTTTTGTCTCCATAAATTTTACAAATATTATTTAATTCAATTACTTTTTTACCAATACGACGCCCAGGTGTGGCAATATCTACTTTACCTCGCGCTTCTTTAAACTCTTTTTCCTGCATTGCTTCAATGCGTTGAATGCGGGCTTTTTGTTTGGTGCTGCGAGCTTTAGGCCCACGTTTTAACCATTCTAATTCTCGTCGTAATACACCGACAAATTTACGATAACTGCTGGCGATCGACTCTTCAGCTTCTGCTTTTTTTTCCAGATAATAGGAATAGTTGCCAGAGTAAGTGTATAAGTCACCTCTATCTATTTCAATAATACGATTTGTGACGCGATCGAGAAAGTAGCGATCGTGAGTTATTAACAGAATAGCACCACGATAACGATTTAGATAACTTTGTAACCATTCTACCGATAAAGCATCTAAATGGTTTGTTGGTTCATCCATCAATAAAACATCTGGTTCCGATAACAATGCTGCGGCTAAAGCTATCCGTTTCCGATATCCTCCCGACAGTGTACTTATCCGCGCTTCAAAGTCTACTATTCCTAATTTACTTAGGATAATTTTCGCCTTTGTTTCCAATTCCCAAGCCCCCGTAGCATCCATACGTTGCATAACGGTAGAAAGGCGAGACATTAACTGACTATTTTCTGGTTCGTGGGCGAGTTTATCTGTTAATTCTTCATAATCTTTTACTAATGTCATTTGTTCGCCACTATCGGCAAATACTTGTTCTAAAACGGTATAATTTTCATTAAGATCTGGTTGTTGCGGTAAATAAACAATTCTTGCACCGGAATTAACTAAAATTTCCCCAGCATCAATAGGTTCTAATCCGGCTATCATTTTTAATAGGGTAGATTTTCCTGACCCATTAGTACCAATAAGCCCAACTTTATCTGTAGCATCGAGGCTAAAATTAGCGTCTTTGAGAATTTCTTTGATACCAAAGTCTTTTTTGACCGATCGCAGTGTAAATATACTCATTTTTATTTTGTCAACAGCACACAAAAGCACACAAATTTTTATTTTATCAGTTTAGCGGTGATTATTGACTAAATTTTTATCTAATAAAAAATGATTTTTAAGTTAATATTTATTAAAAAAATTAAACATTTAACTGATTAAATTATTCATTTTTTGAATTCCTTTGATTTTGTTAGCCTGTAATAATTCTAGCCGTACTTCATGGCAATTTCTAAAACTAAGAGTGCGTTGGAAAAGAGATTGAAGTAAAGTTGAGAGGCTAACCAATAGTCTATCAACCATAAATAATGATAGAACTATCATAGGACATAGAACTGACTTATGCCCAGTGGCATCTCATTGCACCTCTGCTGCTCTGCGGGTGGTCGCTTTAGCACCACTAACCTACACCAAGTGCTTAATGCCATCTTTTATCTGCTACGCACTAGCTGCGCTTGACGATTGCTACGCCATTGGTTGCATTAAATCTTCCAAATTTTCTTTCTGTTCTTGTGTTTCTTCTTCATAAAGATTACACCAAGAATCTAATAAATCTATAATTCTTTGTATTTGTTCTGGTGTTAAAGGTTTTAGGGCTAATGGTTCTTGACTTTGCTGTTTTATGGTTTGTGTGGTCAGTTTGGTCATGGTCCTTGGCTCAAAATCCTGTCTAATTGCCTATGATAAGTATTATAATATACTATATTATGTAATAATATAATGATTTGATAAAGATAATATATTTTTTTGAATAAAAATGTAATGGAATGGAATTTTTATTTTTATTATGGTAATTTATTAAGGTAATGAATTGTTTGTAACATTAATTAATCAATTCTGATTCCAATAGTGTTTTCGTATTATTAGGTAATGGGAAGGGTAATTTTCCAACGAACCAGGTTTAGTGGGTAATTTTCGGCAATAGTTGTAGTTTATTTGTAGGGAGTTTATAGCTTTTTTCTAATTTGTATTCTGTTGTTGAGGCGATCGCTTTTTTAGGGCGATCGTCTTTTT
>CAWUOF010000150.1:0-8567 GCA_963923765.1 uncultured bacterium
GTCAGATGTGTATAAGAGACAGGGAATGTTTATCGCGATCGTCGCTACCCTATTAGAAAAACAAGTCGTAAGTTACCAGCTAATTGTTGTTGGTATTATCATCGGTTCCATTTTAGGAACTATCATGGCGCAAACAGTAGCCATGACAGCCATGCCCCAAATGGTAGGTTTACTAAATGGTTTTGGTGGTGCCGCCTCTGCATTAGTCGCAATTGGTGAATTTTGGCGTTATCTTAGCGCTGGTAATACACCCACAGCCGATGCTTCCATTACTATTATTCTCGGTGTTTTAATTGGTGGTATCACCTTTACAGGTAGTGTATTAGCTTTTGCAAAATTACAAGAGCTTTTACCGGGCGCACCCATTACTTTTCCCTTGCAACAACCTTTTAATGCTCTATTAGCTTTAACATTAGTAGGTGGCAGTATTTATTTACTAATAGAACCAGGAAATATACCTGTATTTCTGGTTTTAGTGGCTATTTCCCTAATTTTGGGTGTAATGTTCGTTTTGCCTATTGGCGGCGGCGATATGCCTGTGGTGATTTCCCTGTTAAACTCCTATTCAGGTATAGCGGCTAGTGTTGCAGGTTTTATCCTGATGAATAATATGCTAATTATCGCTGGCGCTTTGGTGGGAGCATCCGGAATTATTCTCACCCAAATTATGTGCAAAGCGATGAACCGTTCCTTGACAAATGTGCTATTTGGTGCATTTGGGGCTGGCGGTGGCGCTGTTGTTGCTGCTGGTAGTAGTGAGCAAATTGATAAAACTGTTCATAGCATTGATGCCGAAGAAGGCGCGATGATGTTGGGCTATGCTCGATCGGTGGTAATTATTCCCGGATATGGGATGGCGGTAGCACAAGCACAACACGCGGTAAGGGAATTAGCAGATCAACTCGATCGCCTGGGAGTAGATGTCAAATACGCTATTCATCCGGTAGCGGGACGGATGCCGGGACACATGAACGTTTTGCTGGCAGAAGCAAATGTTCCTTATCCCCAACTGTATGATATGGATGATATCAACCCTCAATTTGATGAAACAGATGTAGCATTGATTATTGGTGCTAATGATGTAGTTAACCCAGCCGCACGTCACGATCAAGCTAGTCCTATTTATGGTATGCCAATTTTAGATGTAGATAAAGCTAAACACGCGATCGTGATTAAACGCAGTATGAATGCTGGTTTTGCTGGTGTTGATAATGAGCTTTTCTACAAAAATAAAACCATGATGCTGTTTGGCAGTGCTAAAGATGTAGTTGCCAAATTAGTTTCTGAAGTCAAACAGCTTGAATAATGGTTAATTATTGGTTAATAATGGGAATAGGTAATTATGGGTAATCCTATTTACTTTTAACCATAAACGACAACAGAATTTAAAGCTTGCTTTTTGGTTATTAAAGCAAGCTTTTTTATGGTAATTGTAAATGATAGTTATTAATATTCGTTATAAGCCTTATGACAATTGATAAAGTTATTGTTTTTATAATAAAAAGCTTTTCTCTATTTTTAATTAGTCGATGAAGTTGGGGCGGGTTTATGTATATTATTGTGTTGTATCTTATTCCATAACCCACCCGTAGATATTTATACAGCGATCTAATCAATTATTTCATTAACTGGGAATCTATCCATTAATTGAATAGCGCGATAAGCATTAAGCCGTAATTCTTCCGAGATATGGGGAACATGGGGAACTTGTGATAAGAAATCGAGGGTACGGCGGAGAATTCGCACTACATCACCTTCATCTAAACTCGTATTTTCACATAGTTTTACCCATTCGGTTCCTAATGCCCATTGTTCCACTAAAGCAAATATTAATCGCTGTTCTTTTTTTTCTGGCCAAACCGGCATCATTACATCATATTGATTTTGTTTTTTAATTATTTGTTGTCGTAATCCCCATAAATTACTTAAAGCTTGTTCAACTTGTGATGATAATCGGTAATTCGTCCAAATATCCGGGCGAGATACTTCTGTAGAAATGGCAGCACAAGCGGCGGCTAAGTGATGGGGATCTAGATGATTTAATACACCCGACATCAGGGCTAAACCTAACCATAATTCGTTATCACCACGAATGGCGGCGGCGGCTTCGCCTATGGGTGTAGGTTTAAGTTCTTCTAATCCTCCCATTTCTTGTAAGATAGCAATTAAAGCCAAAAATTCTTGCCAGTGGCAGGCGAGTTGTTCTTGTAATTCACTTTTTCTGATTTCGATTTCTTCTTGTATTTCTTCTATGCGTCGGCGTTTTTTAATTAGGGTTTTGGGATTACCCCAAGCGTTTAAAGAATGAGTTTTTATTTGGGTTTCTAAGGCTGTTATTTTTGCCTGTTGTTGCATAATATCTGGATCGATATCTGTCTCTGGTTGTTCGGGGATTTGATTGGCTATCCACAGGGTGATTTCGTTGCCTTTGATGCTACTGCCTGGTTTTGGATTTAATTCTTGGGGTACGGGTAATAAATCTACAGCACTAATGCGGGGTAAGTCGGCGTGTAATCCTACTACATCATCTATTGTTGTGGCTACATACCAACGATTATCTTTTGCCAAGCAAACTAAATAGGGGGATTTTCCAGACCCAGGAATTTTGTTGACTAATACGGCGCGTATGGGTGTGGAAACTGGTATATTTTTGCCTTTGAGACTAAGAATTGTACCAGCGATCGCATAAGGTAAAGCTATGGATAAATCACTGGTTTTTAATGCGGCTGCATCTTTTTGTAAGTCTTTGAGGATTCGGTATTCTATTTTTAATCTTTCTAGGAGTTTTTCATAACTTCTAACTTCTGACCAATCTATGCCTGCTAATTGGGCTTGTTGGTGTTCTAATTCTGCTTCTATGCGATCGATTTCTTTTTGTGCTGGTTTTAAATACAGTGTTGATAAATACTGACCAAAACTTCTTTCTACTAAATCTTTGGCTTCTTGTAAAGAATGGGTTTGTAATAAGTTTAATACCATGCCGTAACTGGGGGTAAATTGACTTATTAAAGGATCCGGACTAGATGTAGCTAAATAGGCGGCTTCTTTTGCACCTTCAAAGGGTGTTTGTACTGTGATAACATAGCCGATTTTATCCATGCCTCGTCTGCCGGCACGTCCTGCCATTTGCAAAAATTCGGAAGCTGTTAGTAATCTATGGCCATCATCGGTACGTTTAGATAGGCTAGAAATTACTGTTGTGCGGGCGGGCATATTAATGCCTGCTGCTAGGGTTTCTGTGGCAAATACTACTTTAATTAAGCCGGCTTGAAATAATTCTTCTACTAATCCTTTCCAAGCTGGTAAAATGCCTGCATGGTGAGCAGCTATACCACGATATAAAGGTTCTATTTGTCCAGTTCTTCCCGCTTCTGGGTTGCGGGCTAAAAATTCATCTATTATGGTTTTTAATTGCTGGGTTTCTTTTTCATTTACTAGGGAAAAATAACCTAATTCTCTTAAGGCTATGTCACATTCTCCTACTGCCCGATCGCAATTATTCCGACTGAAAATAAAGTATATTGCCGGTAGCATATCCCTTTGCTGTAGCTGACTGACTGTATATACTATTTCTGGTACAAATAAAGCTTTGATTAACCCTCTTTGGTATAGTTTAGCTATTAATTTTCGCCATTCTGGTTGCATTCTGCCATGATAGGCGGCAATACCTCCGCTTAGGGGTAGAATTAATGCTTTAATATGTTTGTCATTTTCGATTTTATCATTATTTTCTATTATAAATTGATGGATTTCTTTTTGGATTTTATTAGCTTCTTCGCGAGTTACTAAGGATAAATCTTCTAATTCTAATACATCTTTTTCACACCGGACACCACTAAAACTAAAGAAAATGGCAGGTAGTTTATCTTTTTGTTTTAAAATACTGCGAATTTCGGATATATTAACGGCTTCCGATCGCCACCCTTTTTCCTGGTTTCTTCTATTTTTAACAAAGCTAGGATTTAGTTTAGTTTGACTACTATCTAATAGGGGATATAATCCTTTAGTGGTGCAAAAATGATATTCTAAAGGTACTGGTCGGTAGTTGGATTGAATTAATTCTGTTTTTCCATGCACTTTTCCAATCCAGTCAGTTAATTGTTCACTATTATCAACGGTGGCGGAAAGTGCTACTAACTGAATTTCTCGCGGACAATAAATAATAGATTCTTCCCAAACAGTACCTCGCTGCCGATCGTTCATATAATGGCATTCATCCAGTACTACTGTTTCTACTCCTACTAATGATGTGCCTATTTCTCCGATCGGAGTACCATATAACATATTACGGAAAATTTCTGTTGTCATTATTAAAATAGGTGCATCTCTATTTATAGAAATATCACCAGTAACTAATCCTACTTTTTCGTTACCAAATATTTGCCGAAAATCCCGCAATTTTTGGTTAGAAAGGGCTTTGAGAGGAGTAGTATAAAATACTCTTTTTCCCCTGGCTAGGGCACGATAAATAGCATATTCACCTATCAGGGTTTTTCCCGACCCGGTGGGGGCACAAACAACAACAGATTTATTAGCATTTAAAGCCGCGATCGCTTCCTTTTGAAATTTATCTAAATCAAAGGGAAACAAGGTATTTACATCTAATTCTTTTAGGTTATTTAGCAAGTTTTCAGACACAACGATTACCACAAGGTTATAATAAATTAGTTAAAATTTTTCCTAATTAGCAAAATTTTTTCGGGGGTTGATTTAATTGTAAACTTTTAGTAACAAGACCTCTGGATAATTTGACATTAGGAAAAATCTAAAACAAACTGGTAATATCGAACTATGAATCCTCAAAGACGATATAGGAGCATTTAACTGGAAAATTTAATAATTCCGGTAAATACCCTATCAATATTTTATCGTAGTACGCTCCCTTTTATCAGTACCTGCCCGACTTCCATAACTTTTTGTCCATTTTTCAGCAATTTTCGCTTTTTTCACTTTATATTTTACAACCATCAGGGAAACCTAGCATCATTTCCATACACATTTACCCATTTAAAATTTCCATGATGATATACCGTCAGCATCTACGCCTAAGCAGCATTCTTAGTTGTTTATCTATAATATCTGTGTTAACGCCTCAGTTTGTGCAGGCACAAATAATTCCCGATACTACCCTGCCCATAAATTCCATCGTTATTCTGGATGGTAATACTAACTTAATTCAAGGTGGTACCAGAGCAGGCGGCAATTTATTTCATAGTTTTTCCCAATTTTCTGTCCCCACAGGGGGAACAGCTTTTTTTAATAATGATTTAGATGTGCAACGTATTATATCGCGAGTAACAGGGGGAAACGTTTCTAATATTGATGGCTTACTTAAAGCTAATGGTACCGCTAACTTATTTTTAATTAATCCTAGTGGTATATTTTTTGGCCCAAATGCTACCCTTAATATTGGCGGTTCTTTTCTAGCTACTGCTGCTAATAGTATAAAATTTGCTGATGGTATTGAATTTAGTGCAACAAATCCTAACGCTACACCATTATTAAGCATTAATGTACCGATCGGCTTGCAATTAGGGCCAAATCCTGGCAGCATTACCGTTGCAGGGATAGGAAATAATATCACTACAGATATTAACACAGGAGGAATCGTTAAAGATAATAGACCCCCAGGATTAGCTGTATTACCAGGTAAAACCTTAGCATTAATTGGCGGTGATATTAATTTATCAGGAGGTAATTTAACAGCAGAATCAGGAAAAATAGAACTTTGGGCAGTTAATAACGGTGAAGTATCTTTATTTAATAATAATGATAATTTTAGTATCAATAATTCTCCCAATATTATCGAATATGGCAATATCAATTTATCTGGGGCTGCTTCCCTTGATGTTAGCGGTAGTGGTAGTGGTAATGTACAACTACAAGGTAAACAAATATCTTTTACTGATGGTTCCCTAATTTTAGCTAATACTTTAGGGGCAGATCCAGGAGGAATAGTCAATATAAAAGCAACGGAAAGTTTACAAATAAGCGGTAATTCCAATATAGGTATAGGTAGTGGTTTAAATACTGATATAAATACATCAGAAACTACAGGAAGCGCTGCTAATGTAAATATAGAAACTAAACAATTAAAAATTTTTGATGGGGGAGAAATATCATCTACTAACTTTGGTAATGGTAATGGTAGTAATATATCAATCCGCGCTACTGATAGCGTTGAAATCATCGGTACTGCACAATTTAATGATAGCTATCGCAGTACATTATTTTCTGCTGTTGGTTTAAATGCTAATGGTAGTGGTGGAAATGTGACTATAGATACTGGAAATTTGCGCGTAGTTGATGGCGCTAGTATAACAATTAATACATTAGGTGCAGGAAATGCTGGAAATTTATCAATAAAAGCTAAAAATGTAGAAGTAAAAGGGGAATCAATTCAGGGTAATTCCCAAAGTGGCATATTTGCTAATGTTACCGCTACAGGAACAGGTTTAGGGGGAAATATAGCTATTGAAACAGGAAGTTTGCGCGTAGCTGATGGGGGAAAAATAACGGCTAATACTTATAATTCTGGCAATGCAGGAAATTTACAAATAAAAGCAGATACAATAGAATTAAGTGGATTAGCGATCGGTGATAATTCTAGTAGTGGTTTATTAGGAGAAACTGGGGAATTAGCGACTGGAAAAGGTGGTAATTTATTCATTCAAACAGGCAATTTACAAATAGATAAAGGGGCTGTATTATCCACTAGAACTTTAGGGCTAGGTGAAGCAGGAAATTTAACTGTAAAAGCCAATAATATAGCGATAATTGGTACATCTCCGGAAGTGGTAACTTCTTCATCTGTAAAATCTACAGACAGTGGGGTAGAAATAACCAGAATTACTGCGACTATTCCCAGTGGAATATTTACCCAAGTGACTTTAAATGCCGCAGGTAAGGGCGGTAATTTAAACTTAGAAACTGGAAACTTACAAATAGAAGGCGGCGCATTAATATCAGGCAGCACACGCGGTAGTGGCAATGCTGGAAATATTAATATAAAAGCCACATCAGTACAATTAAAAGGTATTTCACCTATTAATAATACTTTTCCCGGCGGTTTGTCTGCCCAAGTTAATGATGAAGGTACTGGAAAAGGTGGTAATTTAACCATTGAAACTAATAGTTTAAAATTGCAAGAAGGGGCAGCCGTATCAGTGGGAACTTTTGGGCAAGGTGATGCAGGTAATTTAATAGTAAAAGCCCAGGATATACAGCTAATAGGCACTTCACCAAATGGTAAATCTAGTACAAGTTTATTTGGTCAAGTTACATCTTCAGCTACAGGAAAAGGGGGTAATTTAAATATTGAAACTAACCGTTTACAAGTGCAACAAGGGGCAGCAATAACGGCGGGTACTACTGGCAAAGGAGATGCAGGAAATATAACTATAAATGCCAAAAATGTAGAAATAAATGGTACGGCAAATGATATTAATATAAAAAGTCGTGTAACTGTTGCATCTACAGGAGAGGGTAACGCCGGCAATTTAACTGTTAATGCGGATAAATTAACTGTAACAGATGGCGGAATTTTAAATGTAAGTGCCAGAGATTTGTCAAAAGGTGCAGGAAATTTATTGGTAAATGGGGGTTATGTTTTATTAGATAATGGTAGTTTTAGTGCGACTACTGCGGCGGGTAGTCAGGGTAATATTACAGTGCGATCGCCTCTTTTACTTATTCGTAATGGTAGCAATATTAATACTAATGCTACGGGTACAGCTACGGGGGGTAATATTAATTTAAATACAGATTTTTTATTAGCTTGGCAAAATAGTGATATTACCGCTAATTCTATTGGCAGTTTTGGGGGGAGAATTATAGTTCAAGCACAAGGTATTTTTGGGACTGAATTTCGACAACAATTAACCCCAGAAAGTGATATTACCGCTACTTCCGAATTAGGGCCATTATTTAATGGTTTAGTACAAATTAAAATTCCCTATATTAACCCGACAAACGGAGTAATTGCAGTATCAAAAACCTTTACAGATGTTAATCGATTAATTGCCCGATCTTGTTCACAGCAAGCTAGTAGTAAATTTTATATTACTGGTAAAGGAGGCTTACCGCCATCTCCCAGGGATTTTTTATCTAGTAACGCTGTAGTTTTTGATGTAAGTAATATTAGTCATACTAGCGATCGAGGTAAACAAAGCCAATTAGTACCCAAAAATAAAACCAAAAATACTAGCCATAATTTCCCAGATACTATGCCAATCACAGAAGCCCAAGGATGGCAAATCAATCAGGAAGGAAAAATCCTGCTTACTACGAATAGTAACCATAATATAAATTATCCGGCTTGGCTACAAACAAATAACTGTAAATTTTAAAACTTCATCCTAGAACTTTTTACTTTTTCTTATCCCAATTCCTAAGCGATAAATTCCATATATAATTACTTTATTGGCAAGGATTTAAATTGATGGGTGGGCAAATCGCAAAGATCTAGGGGGGTAACAAGCAAGCTAAAAACTAGACCGGATAAGGGTTAAATCTCTAAAACCTTGACGATAAAATCGGCGTTTATGGGGTGATAAATTGATTAATTC